>CACXEL010000374.1 GCA_902766655.1 uncultured Lachnospiraceae bacterium
AATCCTCTGTCAGGGATCGGGCATGCGGCATGCCTGCGAAGGAGCGGAAGAATGGCCTCTACGTCCGCCTTCAGCCTCTGTGCAGGCGTGCTGCGGCGGTATCTGATCCAGCCAAGAAACCGGGAGCCGCCGATGAGGAGGACAATCAGGAGAATGACAGAGAGCACGACAGGACCGGCAATGGCCAAGGCCTGTGTCAAAATGCCTGCATCAGGATCCTGTTCTTCCGGTGCAGTCTCCGAGTCTGCTGGCGGGATCGGGGTCGGAATCCCGGCCGGAAAGGCTTCAGCTTCCGCCCCTGTCTCTCCTGTCCGTCTCCTGTGCCAGGAATACTGCGCTGCTGTTCCGACGGAGGCCGTCGGTTCAAAGGGGACCCAACCGATTCCGGAAAGAAACGCCTCCGGCCAGGTGTGGGCGCATTCGCTGCTGACCGGATAAGTCTCCTGCTTTTCAAAGGGGAAATCATACCGGTAACCAGACACGGCCCTCGCCGGGATGCCGGAAAGGCGCAGGAGCATGACCATGGCGGAGGTATAATGCACGCAGTAGCCCTCCTGGGTCTCGAACAGGAACCTGTCCGCGATATCGGCCATTCCTTCGGCGCTGGACATGTCGGAAAGCGGATCCCGGCCGCCTGCGGCATTCCTCGAGTAGGTGTACTGGCGCAGGTAAGCCTCGATGGCCTTGCATTTGTCGTAGGGATCGACTTGACCGGCAGTTAGTTCAAGAGCCAGCTCAGACATCCTCGCAGAGGCTTCCATCGCATCCAGGTATGCCGGCCCGACTGCCTGATCCATCTCCCCGGTCACTCTGCCTGCCGTCTCTTCATACTCCCGCTCGCTCATGACCCGATGGAAATCAAGATCATACAGTTCCCGGGCATAACCGCAGATTTCACCATACGACATAGTTTCCTCGGAAGCTCCGAACACGTCTGAAGCCAGGGCATCATCGGGGTACCCCGACAGTCCGGATCCGTTGGTAGGGTCTGTATTTCCGAGGCTGCCGGAACCCGGACCGCTTCCGGCGGCTCCCTCCTCCTCCCGCATCAGCTCCTCGAAATAAGGACTTCCATAGTCTATGTCCAGGTAGGCGGCTTTCAGGCTGTAACCCTTTCTGTGCCTCTTCCCGCCGGAACCGGTCTGGATTTTGAGATCTTCTGCCGTGATGATCATCGAACCGGCCGGCGCAATCTCGTCGTAAGTATCCAGATAGGCGTACTCCACATCAACATGGGAAAGCTGAGAAAAGAGCATTGCCTCCTTCCTGTCCACCTGGTGAGCATGCAGAAAACAGAGGAACCGGACAAGCTGCTCCCCCTCTACCCCAAGCCCACCAGTAAGACGCAAGGTCCGCCGGACCTTCATACTCCTCCCGCTCTCCTCATCCGTAAAGATGCTATAAGGCAGCGAGGATGTCCTGAGGACAAGCTCCGTCCTCTCCGACCTGTGGACAAGTTCTCCTGTCATATCGAAGGAGCTGTAACCGGTCTCCAGCGATTCGGTGCGGAAGACAGTTGAGAAATAATACGAAAGCGAATCCGCCGCCTCCATCACCCTGCCTGCCAGCGCCTGTCCGGCACTTATGACGTGGGTCCACTCGATCGGCTCACGCCCCATGGGAAGGACCAGGAGGATGACTGCCATCGCGCCAAAATACCAGAAGGGAAAAGCCCCCCTCCCCCGCTCACAGATCATCCTCTGAAGAGAGTCCAGCGTGAGTACAGCAAGGCATACGAAAAGAGCCTTGTCCGTACCGAAGGCGCCTGACAAAGCATCCATGGCCAGGAAGAGAATAAGCGCCGCCACATCCAGGACAAAGATTCCCCACCTGAAGACCTTTTCTCTCCCGGAAATGAATACATGGCCCGCTCTAAGGGCTGCCGCTGCCATCACCGCTTCATCAGCATACGGCCAGACAGACCTTCCGCGGAGGGCCAGAAAGAGGACCGCTGCCGGCAGGAGCCAGAGCAGCCTGCGCCCTCTGCTTACCCTGCCAAAGGCCGTGTCTTGTCCCCTGTCACTGCCTCTCCCTTCCCTGTTCTCCGCTGATGCCAGTCCCGAATGACGTTCTCTTCCTTCCGATATTAAGGCAGAGTCCTGTCCCCTGCCGGTGCCCCGCCCTTCCCCGAGAAATGCAAAACCATGTTCCAACAGAGCGAACAGGACATAAAACAGCAGTACGGCTGCCACGAGTGATACCCTTGGAAAATCCGCGGGCCCCTCCCGGAGAATCAGAACGACCTCCAGCCCCAGGACCGTGATTGCCCCGGCGTAGAGGCAGTTCCTGATTTCATTCACAAATACAGAAGAAATCCTCCCCGGCTTCAGGTTCTTCCATGATAAGGATCCAGGTACCATCGTCATTTACACCGCCCTTGCGCTCCGCAGCCATCTGGCGGAGCTTTCTGTATTCCTCGTGGGAGCTGTAAAAAATGCCGTCAGCGGCAATCGTGTAAAAATCCATAAAGCTCCTGTAAGAATCCAGCGTGACCTCACAGATTCTTCCTCCGGGATAGATGAGACGGACCGGGAGCCCCCGCTCCGCGAAGTGCCAGGCTGCGGAAACTATGAAATCCAGAAAATAATCCCTTCTCCTGATCATTCCCAGATCCTGCTCCCTGTCCGAATGGGCGGCGGAGAGCATCAGGATCGTGACGGTCCTGATTTCCCGCCTGTCCGGCACACGGACGACCGGCTCACCGAGCCTGGCGGACACCTTCCAGTTGACTGTGCGGAGGGAATCCCCTCGCTGATACGGCCTCATGTCGCTGCCCGCCGTGTCTTCCCGCAGGAAGTTGCTCCGGCGTCCGGTGCTGTTCATGAGATTCTCCAGGTCGAGCGAGGCGGATGCAATGTCCGTGACCGGCGGGTTGACCGCCGCCCGGAAATTGTAGGGGATCTTATGATATACCGTAAAGATCGAGAAGGGGTCCGTGAAGGAAACTTTCTCCAGTCCCACGTCATAGGAGCCCGCGAAGGAGCAGCTGATCCCGGATACCAGCTCCTTCTTTTCCCAGCTGTTCAGGGAAATCTCCTGCCCCTCCCGGATCTCGTAGATCCGACATCGCTCATCATACAGATGCAGCTTCATCCTGTGAATCGGCAGGGGACCCGCATTCTCAATGACGGCCCGGAAGCGATGGTCCTCCCCCTTTACGACCCGGTGCACCTCGATCTCCTGGAATATGTTGAGAGTCAGGTGGTTCAAGGAAATGTAAACAGCAGAGAGCGGAACCAGCAGAAGTACAGCGTATAGCCAGGCATACGCCGCCGGTCCCCCGAAAAAACTCGCGAAGACTACTGCGGATGCCAGCACGGCCAGATATAGGAGGAGTCCATTTTTGTGGATGACGACTTGCACGGGTCTGTTTTCTCCTTCTGTCGGAAGGATTACTATCCGACAAAACATGATATGATCGTCAGCTTCCGGTCCACTGCCGCTTCGATACACCTGTCATCAGCCGGTTACTGAGTATCTTATCTTCTGTCTCTTCGGCCTGCCGCTTCCCAAGCACCAGTCAGTGACCGGTAATACAGTATCCGCAGTCCGTACTCTTTACGATACGCTGACCTCTTGCAGGATCTTTGTCATGAGCTCTTCCCCGGTCGTCCGGCTCATTTTAGCGCCGGCGGAGAGAATGAGTCTGTGCGGGAGGGTGAGCGCGGCCGCTTCCGCTATATCCTCGGGGATACAATATGCACGGTCATCCATATATGCGATGGCCTGCGCACATCGCAGCATGGCCAGAAGAGCGCGGGGAGAGGCACCGCAGGAGATCTCAGCCTTCCGGCGTGTAGCCTCCACGATGCGCACGGCGTAGGCTGTCAGGTCCCTGTGCATGGTGACGCGGCTAACGAAGGTCTTCATTTCCCGGATGTCCTCGCCGGTCAGGACCTGACGCGTCTCCTCGTGAAGCTGGCCTGAGAGAAAGCGCCTGGCCATGTCCTCCGAAGCATCCGTGTCAGGGTAGCCGACAGAGAGCTTCATCAGGAACCTGTCGAGCTGGGATTCGGGCAGCGGATAGGTGCCGGCCATCTCGACGGGGTTCTGGGTGCCGATCACCATGAAAGGCTCGGGAACCTCCAGCGCCTTGCCGTCGATCGTCACTTTGTGCTCCTCCATGACCTCCAGGAGGGCCGACTGAGTTTTTGGCGAGGTCCGGTTGAGCTCGTCCGCCAGGACAATATTGTTCACGATCGGACCCGCCATGACTTCGAAGCTGCCTTCTGCCGGCCGGTAGATGGATATGCCCGTGATGTCGGAAGGCATGGTGTCCGGCGTACACTGGATCCTGGCGAAGGACAGGGCCAGCGAATCCGCAAGGGCTCTGGCTATGGAAGTCTTTCCAACGCCGGGGACATCCTCGAGGAGGAGGTGCCCGCCGCACAGAAGGGCCAGGATGACCTTGTCGAGCACGTCACCCTTCCCGACGATCCTTTGTTCCATGCTTGCCTTCAGCTTCTGTACTGTATCGTTCATGATATCGTTCCACCTCTTCTGAACATAACGGGGCAATATGTATCAGTTGTCCGCCCCTCAGGAACCGGAATCCGTACATATCTCAAGAGACATTTTATGCTTACAATCCAAAAATACCGGCAGTTATAACTCCAGTGAAAAGGGCACGATGAATCACTGCAGTCTTCCTGCCCGTTTACAAGGATCTCATACTAAATTATAGCATAGACTTCTGACTTTAACTGCAATAGTTATCAGTGCAGCCACGATATGGATAAGCATTTGCAACCTTCATCCGCATAGCATATAATCTTACCTAGAAAGCATGCAAAGGAGGCTGCACAAAAATGCCTGACAACAACATGGGTACCCAAAAAATCAGCCGTCTGATCCTCATGACCGGGCTTCCTCTCATGCTTAGCCTTCTCATCAACTCCCTCTACAATTTCGTCGATTCCGTCTTCGTCTCCCGCATCTCGGAAAATGCACTCACTGCCCTGTCCCTGGCTTCCCCCGTCCAGGTCCTGATTTCCGCCCTGGGTGTCGGGAACGCTGTCGGCCTCAATGCAGCCATCTCCCGCTCTCTGGGAGCCGGAAAACCCGAGGAAGTCAAAAAGACAGCAAGCGCCGCCATCTTCCTGGCCTTCTGCGCCTGGTGCCTTATCAGCCTTGCCTGTATCATCGGCATCCGCCCCTACTTCACCTGGCAGGCGGCCGGCAACGAGGAGATTGCCCGTTATGGCAGAGACTACCTGGCCATCTGCATGCTATTCTCCCTTGGACAGATGGGTCAGTGGGTCTTTGACCGCTTCGTCATCGCGAGCGGCAAGTCCCACCTCTTCCTCTTCACACTTTCGGCGGCTTCCCTCACCAACCTGGTCCTGGACCCGGTCTTCATTTTCGGATTCGGGCTGGGTACGAGAGGCGCAGCGATCGCCACAGTGATCGGCCAGCACATGGGACTCCTGGCCGGCATCCTCATCAACAGACGATGGAACAAGGAGATAGAGTTCTCCTTCACGCTCCGCCCGGACCGCCGAAGCGTCGTCACGATTCTTCGCGTGGGTATTCCCTCCACGCTGGTGCAGGTGATCACAGGCTTTGTGACGGTGGCGATGAACTCCCTGCTGCTGACATTTTCCAGCACGGCGGTGGCCATCTACGGGGTCTGTGCCCGCATGATGGGGCTCTGCACGGTCGGCGTTCACGGCATCGACAACGGCCTGATCCCGATTGTTGCCTACAATTACGGGGCCCGAAAGCCTGAACGTGTGCGGGAAGCGTTGCGCTGGGCGTTGATTTACTCCCTGCTCTTTTTTATCCCCTTCCTCCTGGTCCTGGAAGGTGCCCCTCAGTTCGTGCTGAAGCTCTTCAACGCGTCCGCCCAGATGAATGTGATCGGCACTCCTGCGGTCAGGATCATGGCCTTCTCCACGCTCCTCTCCATCCCCAACCTGGTGCAGGCGGCTGCCCTGCAGGGGCTCTCCCTGCCCAGGCCCAGCATGATCCTCACCATGCTGCGCCAGGCGATTCTGCCGGTCATCCTGGCCTACGGACTCAGGAGCTTCGGGAATGTAAATCTGATCTGGCTGGCCTTTGTTCTGGCGGAAGCGATGATCATACCGCTCGCGGCGGTTTTCTGGAGGAGAAGCAGCCGGTCGGTGCTGAAGGACTAAGTCGAAAGACCATGCTCACGCCAGCTGACATAATAACAGAAACGCGCAGGAAAAACCCATTCATCGAATCACAGACACGGGTTCGATGTCTGATTCGTGTTCTGCATGTATTTAAGCAACTCCTTACGTATATTTTTCTTAGGTGTATCTAACAGAACCCCCGCTGCAGAGATATAGTGCAGCGGGGGTTCTTCACTGATCCGTGGGTCTTGTTTTCCAGGCTGAGGCCGGAATCCCATGGTTTTCTCTTTCACATCCTCTGACCTGGCAGCGGATATAATCCCTGTACCACTCAAGATCATATAGATAGCCGTATTTGTCGCGGTCATGAACTTCTGGGATATCCATGCGCTCCATGTCCCTGCATGTTGTCTCCATGCCATGGAGG
>CACXEL010000375.1 GCA_902766655.1 uncultured Lachnospiraceae bacterium
CCCGTCGCGGCGGAGTTCTACGATACCGTGGCTGCCTATCTGGAGGAGATGATCCGCCGGTACAGGCCCAAGGGATTCACCTCCATCGCCATCTCGGCCCCCGTGTAATAGGAAAGAGAAAGACGGACCTTTTTTCACAGGATTCGCAAATCCTGTGAAAAAAGGTCCGTCTCTTTCTGTCATATCCTGCTCTTGAAAGCTTTGCCTTTGTTTCCCGCCACATAGAATTCCTTCATGTCGTCAAGCCGCAGGCAGCCGAGGCAGGCTCCTTTCAGGGTCAGGGAGGCGCACCCGCAGTCGATGTCGATGAGGTGGCCGGAGCCGCCGTGCCAGATCCTCCCCCGCATCTTGCTGTCCACCTTGTTCAGAAAATTGGTGGGCGTGTGGCCGAAGATCATGACCGTATTCCGGGGATACCGGCTGTAGAGCTCCTTGTAATTGAGACTGTCGTATTCCCTGGAGAGATAGGTATGCCTCGGGTAGATCCTGTCCCAGACCACATGTCTGGCCGTCCTGCCCCTGACCTCCCGGTAGCGGACAGGCCTGTCCGTGTAGGTGTTCAGATGAGCGGCGTGGCAGAGGTAAAAATGCCTGCCGCCGACCACGAGGTCCGGGATCACCAGCCAGGCATCCGCTATGTAGGTGATGACTGCCTTCTGCCTCTCGGGCGAAAGGCGCGTGAAGGCCGTCCAGGTAGGCAGGCCTCCGTTCCGGCACCAGAGGAGCCACTCGCCCGACCGGATGAAGCCCCTCTCCGTGGACGTCCGGTACTTGCGGTAGGCGTCCAGGAAGAGGAGCTCATGGTTGCCCACCAGGAAAACGGCGTTCGGCATCTCCATGAGATGGAGGTAGGTCTCGATCCCCCAGTCGCCTCTGTCGGCGACGTCCCCCAGGACGTAGAGGGTGTCCGTGCCGCTGAAAGCGATCTTATCGAGCATGGCCAGGAAGAGGTCGTGCCTGCCGTGAAAATCCGACATTACATAGGTACTCAAATCGCATCCTTTCCGCAGCGCCGCGGGCCTGCCCGCAGGTGCTTTTGTGCGATCTGGCCGGGGCTGTCCCGCCGTGTCCGCACGGGGGAGCCGGGAAGGCCAAGGTAAATCGAAAGGCTGTGCGCCGGGATTCCGCGGCGCAGGCCGGACAGGAAAGCTGGTCCTCTTCTATCCGATCCTCAGACCATTGTACCACATGTGGGTGTCGTAACGCCACATTTCCCGCTCACTCTCACCGCTTCCTGATCCTGAACGGCCGGGTCCCGGTGCGTGGCGCACCACTTGCGGAACACCAGAGGAGACACGCCGTATTGTTCCCGGAACCGGCGCACGAAGTAGCTGGACTGGTGGAAGCCCACCCGGTCTGCGATCTCGCCGCTGCCAAGGTCCGTTTGCCGCACCAGGGAGACGGCCAGCTCGAGCCTGGACCGGAGCAGGCACTGCTTGAGCGTCATCCCGGTCTCCTCTTTGAAGATGCGCCTGAAGTAGGCCGGCGCGAGCAGGGCCTCCCTGCCCAGGTCGTTCCAGGTAATCGCGTCCTGGGGGTGGTTCCGGATATAGTCCAGGGCAATCCTGACCTCCGGGCGCAGAGTCCTGTGCCGGCAGCCGCTCTCAAGGTAAGCGGAAAGGCGGGCGGCGCTCTCCTGGAGATGGTCTGCATTTTTCCGGAAATGGGCCACGCAGGTGGTCTCCCCTATGACGGTCAGGGAAATGAACCCCGGCAGCTCCTCCATGAGGGAGTCCGGCACTTTTTCGGCCCGGAAATCGAAGCTCCGGTCACGGGTGACGAAGATGACCGGACACCCATGGGCGTCCGGCTCATCCAGGGTCATCATATACGTGTACATCCCACTCCCTCCTCAACGCTGACCGCCGCAGAAGGGCGCACCGGCGGGGTCCGTGTATTTTTCCCGGTATTCCCTGGGCGGGAGGCCGTAGCGGTTCCGGAAAACTCGGTCAAAATAGGACAGGTTCCTGTAGCCGACGCTGTGGGCTATGTCCTTGACCTGGACGTCCGGGCGGATGACCAGGAGGAGGGCTGCCTTCTCCATGCGGATCCGTGTGATGTAGGCACCGATGGACTCTCCTTCCTTCTCCTTGAACACGGCGCAGAGATAGTTGCCGGTGACGGAGGCGATCTGGGACAGCTTCCGAAGGGACAGGTCCTCGCTGTAATGCCGGCGTATATAGCTCTTCAGATAGCTCATATCCTTCCGGGCATCGCCCGGGGCCGGCGCGAACATGGAATCGTCCGGCTCCGCACCCGGGATATCCGATATGGACAGGTCGGCCACCAGGACTTCGGCCTTCAGGTGACGGGTCACCTCCAGGAACTCTTCCAGGCAGTCCGCCCTGAAGACGGACATGTCAGGATTGGCCCCCTTCAGGACCTCGACGAGCCCGTCCAGGGGTCTCACATCTTCGGATACAAGTACAAGATTCTGAACAGCCATTTTTATCAAGTCTCCTTATCTCTGGAAAGTCTGCCTGTGCGGGCTTTCTGCGGTCACATCCAGGATGTGCAGATGCGGGGGCAAGGCCCGGTCGATGAGCGCAATGGATTGCCCCCGGAAGTCCCTCCGCTCCTTCCCCGACAAGGTGAAATATATCAAAACGGAGCCTCCCTCTTCAAGAGAAAACCGGCGCCTTGTTCATTTCCGTGATAAAGTTGTTCGTATATTTAACATCCGTAATGGCCCG
>CACXEL010000376.1 GCA_902766655.1 uncultured Lachnospiraceae bacterium
CTGGATGGTCTTGAAGTTGGTCAGCATGCCGCCGAGCCATCTCTCGTTGACGTAGTACATACCGCAGCGGGAAGCCTCGGTCCGGATGGCATCCTGGGCCTGCTTCTTGGTGCCTACGAAGAGGATCTTGCCGCCGTTCTTGACGATATCAACGACTGCGTTGTAAGCGTCGTCGACCATGCCTACGGACTTCTGAAGGTCGATGATGTAGATGCCGTTGCGCTCGGTGTAGATGTACGGCTTCATCTTGGGGTTCCAGCGTCTGGTCTGATGTCCGAAATGGACGCCTGCTTCGAGCAGCTGCTTCATGGAAATAACACTCATTTTCAGTTTCTCCTTTTTGGTTTTTTTGCCACCCATATGGTTCCAGCCGGCGAGACCCTGCGGGCACCGATCACCGGAATTCCCATATGTGATTTTTGCAACAGATGGTATTATAACACAGCGCAAAAAATGAAGTCAATACTCATTTGCGCCGTCACACCACATTCACGCGCTTCCTCTGCGCAAGCAGATAAATCATATAAATGAGGCCAACGCACATGATGCCGAGCGTGACATAATTGTAGATTGTCAGCACCGTACCCTCCAGGGTCAGCTTGTTGCCGACGAGGGCCAGCAGATTGTTGGCCGCGTGGATGGTCACCGTGGCCCAGATCGTCCCGAAATGCTCGTACATGAGGGCCATGAAGCACCCCATGAGGAAGCCGTAGATACCCTGGACAATATTCCCGTGAATGGCGCCGAACAGGAAGGCCGACACGCACACGGCCACCGGCACGCCGGCGTAATCCCGAAGTCTCCGGTAGACGAGCCCGCGCATGACCAGCTCCTCCGCCAGGGGCGCCAGAATGACGATCCCGAGAAAGAGGATGGGCAGGGGTGTCTTGCTGTACATGGCTTCGCTGGTCGCCTCGTAGGCGGCGTCATGGACATTCAGCCAGCCGACCATGTAGGAGACCATGGTCGAGGCCAGGATGGCCGCACAGGCCGTTCCCGCACAGTCAAGCGGCCCGAAGCCGCAGTGCTCAAGAAGACCGCCGCCACGTGCTTTTCGCTGCCTCTCATCGATTGAGAAGCAGATGAACGCCACGAAGACCACGATGGCATCTGCGATGGCAGTTCCGCCGAGCCCGCCGACCATACTGTCCCAGAGCTGTGTGAAGGTCTCGTAATCGACAAGCCTGTAAACGATACCGTTCATGACAGCTGCCAGCGCCATGACAAAGACGAACTGGATCCCGTAGAAGAGGATGAGCGGGTATACCACACGCCAGATCATGAAAAGCGGCTTGTGACCGGTAGCTATACGGCCCATGGAGCCCACAGGGGCGTAGGCCTTCTCTCCGGCCCGCTTCTGCCCGATCAGAACGTTTCTCAGCTCCCTGGGCGTGTCCACGATGCAGGCGGCTCCCTGACCGCTGAGCTCCTCCAGAGAGCCGTAACCGTAGGTGACGCCGATGGCATCCAGCCCGCAGGCCCGGGCGCCTATGAGGTCGTGCATCTTGTCACCGACCATGACGACCTCACCGCGGCGGTCCTGCATGCCTGTCCTGAGGAGCGCTTCCTCTATGACGTCCGGCTTGGCCGTCCGCCGGCCGTCCATCTCGGAGCCCACGATGGCGCTGAAATAAACGTCAATCCCGAAATGCTCGAGAATGATGCGGCAGAAGCCCTCCGGCTTGGAGGAGGTCAGGACAAGGCTGAGCCCCTCGCTCCTCAGCTGCCTCAGCAGCTCCTGAATGCCAGGATACAGCCGGTTCTCAAAAATGCCGATCGGCTTGAAGTATTCCCGGTAGGCCTCAACAGCGCGCTCTCCCTGCGCCTCGTCACAGCCCGTATAGGCCATGAACTGCTCCTTGAGGGGCGGTCCGACAAAGCTCCTCAGGCTGGCCGGGTCTTCCACCTCTATGCCGAACTCCTTTTTCAGGGCATACCGGACACTTTTCGTGATGCCTTCGCCCGAATCGGTCAGTGTTCCGTCCAGATCAAAGAAAACCGTTGTCCACATTCTCCAAACCTCAAATAATGAATCACATATGATCGGGTGCGCCAAAGCCCAGAATGTCGATGCTCTTCTCCAGGATCTGCCTGGTCACCTTGAGAAGTCTCAGGTAACCGGCCCTGCGTGCCGGATCCTCCTCGGTGAGGATCCTGGTGGCGTGATAGAAGCGGTTGAAATCGTTGGCTGTCTGGTAAATGTAAGCGCAGATTCTGTGCGGGGCAAGCTCCTCGCAGGCATCGCCGATCATGGGGCCGAATTTGGCCAGGTCAAGCATAAGGTCCTTCTCCTCCGGTGTGGCGGGTGCGAGAAGGGGTGCGTCCTCCGCGTCCTCCCCTGCCCGCTCAAGGATGGACTTGATCCGGACGATGGTGTAAAGGATATAGGGGCCGGTATTTCCCTCGAAGGAGGTGAACTTTTCGGTGTCGAAAATATAATCCTTGGAGGCCTGGTTGCTCAGGTCGCCATACTTGATGGCGGACAGGGATACGATCTCGGCCGTGGCCTCGGCATCCTCCTCGCGGACGTTCTTGTTCTCGCGGATCTTCCGGACCATCTCCTCCTTGATTTCATCGAGGAGGGATTCCAGGCGCATAACGCCGCCCGCCCTGGTCTTGAAAGGCTTGCCGTCGCGGCCGTTCATGGTACCGAAGCCGACGTGGATGAGCTTCGTGTCCTCCCCAACGATTCCGGCCTTTCTGACTGCCCGGAAGACCTGGGTGAAGTAGAGGGACTGGCGCTTGTCCACCACATAGATGATCTCATCGGGATGATAGAGGTCCATGCGCTCTACGATGGTCGCCATATCCGTTGTATTGTAGAGGGAGGCGCCGTCGGACTTTAAGACCATGCAGGGCGGAACTGTCTTCCTGTCGGTCTCCTCGGCGACGTCTATGACCAGGGCGCCCTGGTCATAGTGTGCGATTCCCTCGTCCTTGAGGCGCTGCACCATGCCCGGGATGATGGGCTCCGCGTCCGATTCGCCCTTCCAGAGGTCGAAGTCCACGTTGAGCCGCTCATAGTTGCGCTTTAAGTCAGCCACGGAGACCTTGATGATCTGCTGCCAGAGGGCATAGTAGCCCGGCCGCTTCATCTGCAGCTGGTGGGTGGCCTCCATGGCCTCCGCCTTATACTGCTCGTCCTCCTTGGACCTGGCGGAGGCGAAAGGATAGATTTCCTCCAGCTCGCCGATGGTGAAGGGGGCTTCCTCCGGGTAGGCGGACAGGTCTTCCGGCGCGTCATCTCTGAAATAGATGAGGTCCGGCTTGCGCTCCCTGAGTTCGCGGATGATGAGACCCATCTGAAGGCCCCAGTCGCCCAGGTGGACGTCGCCGATCACTTCATGGCCGCAGGCCCGGCAAAGACGCTTGATTGCCTCGCCTATGACGGCAGCGCGCAGATGCCCGACGTGGAGGGGCTTGGCGACGTTGGGTCCGCCGTAGTCGATAATGATCCTCCTGGGCTCCCCGGCCTGCTCGATGCCCAGGAAGGGGTCGCAGGAGGCCTTCTCCACGTAATCAGCCAGGAAAGCAGGCTCAACGATGATATTGATGAAGCCGGGCTTCACCACCTGGGCCCGGAAGGTCCCGGCGTTCCCAGGCTCCTCCATGGCTTTCGCGAGGACCTCGTCGGCAATCATAAAGGGGGCCTTATGGTACTTCTTGGCGGCGGAAAGAGCGCCGTTGCACTGGTATTCGCAGAGGTCGGGCCGATTCGAGAGCGCGACCTGGCCGTAGGATGCGTCATAGCCGGCCGCCTCGAAGGCCGCCCCGAACCGTTCCGTCAGAATATCCTGTATTTTTTTCATTGTGTGTTACTCCGTTCGTTGAAAAATATCGCTTCTTTAATATAACGTATCTCAGTATAGCATCTGCCTTCCCATTTTGAAAGCCCTCTTTCAGTGGAAAGATACCCTCCTCTTTGCGATACGTTTTGGCTTATCTGTCGCCTTGTTATTATTTTCAGGTATGGTATACTCCCCCTTGAACATCACTGCAAAAACTGTGTATCGGAGGTCCTTGTCAATGAATCCCTTCTGCATCATATCCGATTCCTCATGTGATCTTGCCGATTCACAGCTGGAGGCGCTGGATATCAGGGTCATTCCTTTTTATGTTTCTTTTGACCAGAAGATATACCGCCGGGAGAGAAAAGAGCTCTCCCTGGAGGTCTTTTACCGCCGGCTGACCTCTGACAGGATCTTTCCCAAAAGCTCCATGCCATCCATCGGCGATTACTGCGATGCCTTTCAGGCGGCCATCGCGGACGGTTACCGGGAGATCTGCTGCATCACCATCACGCGAAAGTTCTCCGGTTCCTTCAACGCGGCTCTGGACGCCAGGGAGATCATTCTGGAGGACTATCCGGGTGTGGACATCCGGGTCATCGACAGCTGGCAGGCAACCGGCGGTCAGGGGCTCACGGTCATAGAAGTCTGCCGGATGCGCGATGCCGGTTACTCCTTCGAGGACACTGTAAGGCGGCTCATGGAGATCCGCGGGACGTCCCGGATCATGTTCATGATCGGCAGCCTGGAGTATCTCTCCCGGGGCGGCCGGATCGGCAAGGCAGCAGCAGTCGGCGCAAACCTGCTGAACCTGAATCCTTTGCTCGAGCTCTACGACGCGGAGCTCCAGGCCTACGGCACCGCCAGAGGGCGGAAGAAGGCCATGAAGAAGGTGGTCGAGATGGTCAACGACTATTTTAAGAAGAACAGGCTCAGCTTCGACGACTATGATTTTGGAGTCTGTCAGGGATACAGCTCCGGTGCGGACGCCGAGACCGTGAGAGCGAACCTCGAAAAACTGCTCGGCAGAAGACTTACGATACCCGATTTCCATGTGGGCGTCACCATCGGGACCTACACCGGGCCGGATCCGGTCGGGATCACCTTTATCAGGAAATACAACAGACCCTGAGAGAGTGCGAGGGAATGGCCACGCACACTGCTCCCGCACGTCCGGTTCCTTCATAATATGATATAGGCCGGCCTCCTGCTCTGACTATACCGTCAGAACAGGAGGCCGGCTCATTTTTTTTGTAGGTTTCAAATCATCAGGGCCTGGTCGAAATGCCTGCGGGGCGCATCCGGCGGGCCGGGTACAGTGCTGAGTGGGTACAACGGCTTGTCACATGTGCTCACGGAAATTGTCCGGGATACTATCGCCCCAGGGCGTTCCGTCCAGATCGTAAGGCGTGCTCTGGTAGACGTAGTAGTTGAGCCAGTTGGTGTAGATGGCGTTGGCGTGGGACCGCCACAGAAGGATCGGGCGCCGCCCCGGATCGTCGTCCGGGAAGTAGTTGACGGGCAGGTCGATATCCAGCCCCTTCTTCCTGTCGCGCTCGTACTCCCGCCGCAGCTGCATCCGTCCGTACTCGGGATGGCCCATGATGAAGATCTTGCGCCCGTTGTCCGACATGGACAAGGAGACGCCGGCCTCCTCAGACTTGGCCAGGACCGTGATGGCCGGGCAGGCCTGAATTTCTTTGGCGGGGACCTCGGTGTAGCGGGACTGGGGCATGAGGAACTGGTCGTCGAAGCCCCTGAGGAGAGGCACCTTGCGGTTGTAGACCTTGTGCCAGTAGAGGCCGAAAAGCTTCTTGCCCAGATCCTTCTTGGGCAGGCCGTAGTAATAGTACATGGCAGCCTGGGCACCCCAGCAGAGGTAAATCGTGGAGGTCACGTGGGTGTTGATCCAGGAGAAGACACGGGTGAGCTCGTCCCAGTAGTCCACGTCCTCATATTTCATCTGCTCCACGGGTGCGCCGGTCACGATCATGCCATCATAGTGGTGGCGGCGTACGTCCTCGAAGGTCTTGTAGAACTCCATCAGGTGGCTCCTGGGCGTATGCCTGGAGGTATGGGATTCCATGTACATGAGCGTCACATCGATCTGCAGGGGGGTGTTGGACAGCTCCCTCAGGATCTGCAGCTCCGTATCCTCCTTCATGGGCATGAGGTTGAGGATCAGGATCTGGATGGGACGGATATCCTGGTGGATGGCCCTGTCCTCGTCCATCACGAAAATGTTCTCCTCCTCCAGGATGCCCCTGACCGGCATATCGTTCGGAATCTTAATTGGCATACACCTTCACCTCCCGTACTGGGCAAGGAACTCATCCTCCGTCAGGACCGGAATACCGAGCTCCCTTGCCTTTTTATTCTTCCCTGACGTGGACGCCGGGTCGTTGTTTATGAGGGCTGTGGTCTTCTTCGAGACGCTGCCGGCACACTTGCCGCCCCTGGCCTCTATAAAGTCCTGCAGCTCCCCTCTGTTCTTAAAATGCGTGACATCGCCGGTGACCACAAAGGTCAGTCCCTGAAGGGCGGTGCCGGCGGCATGGTTCTCATTTTCCATCCTGAGGCCGGCCTTTTTCAGGTCCTCCATGAGACGGCGGTTCTCCTCGCGGCCGAAAAAGTCCAGAATGGCGTCCGCCGTGATGCCTCCGATGTCCGGGACAACCATGAGGGCCTCCTTGTCCGCAGCCATGAGGGCGTCGAAGGA
>CACXEL010000377.1 GCA_902766655.1 uncultured Lachnospiraceae bacterium
CCCGATGGCCGCCTCGGGCATTTCCGGGAGGAAGCCAAGGACAGGGATTTCATTTTCCCGCTCGATGATGGGCTTCAAATGGTCGTGCATCCGCCGGGAGCACCGGTTCAGGATCACGCCGGCGATACCCGCCCCCTCGCGGAAGATCTGCATCCCGCGCAGCTTGGCCGCCAGCGTAAGGCTCTCCCCCTTGGGTGTCACCACCAGGATCACCGGTGTCTCCGTAAGGAGCGCGATCCGGTAGGCGCTGGCCTCATCGGTCCCGCCGATTCCGTCGTAATAGCCCATGGCGCCCTCCATGACGATCTGCCCGGCGCTCCCTGTAGCCGTGACCTCGCGCCTGACCTGCGCTTCTCCCATGAGAAAGAGGTCCAGGTTCCGGCAGGGCACCCCCAGGAGGCGGCTGTGGAACATGGGATCGATGTAGTCCGGCCCGCATTTCATGGAAATGCAGTCCTCCCCCCGCCTCCGCAGCACCGCCAGCACCGCCATGGTGACCAGGGTCTTGCCGCTGCCGCTGTTCATGGCTGAAATCAGAATTCTGCCCATACGCCGATCCTTCACTCGCCGCCCTCCGGCGGCTTTCTCCCCGTCAAAATGAACACCGGACTCTGCGGCCTCAGCATGCTGAGCCCGGCCACCGTCTCTGTCCCGGTGACCGCCAGCTGCACGGCCGCTGTCTCCTCAAAAAGCTCCTTCATGAGGGGCAGCGCTGCCCCCAGCGTCTCCAGTGTGACAGCCGTCACGCACAGGATGCCCCCGGGGCGCAGAGCCTCCGCGCCAGTCCGGAGGATGGCCTCCAGCTCGCCGCCGCTCCCGCCGACAAAAATCCTGTCCGGAGCAGGCAGCCCTTCCAGGGCTTCCGGCGCCAGTCCTTCCCTGACGACCAGGTTCCAGGCGCAGAACCTGTCCCGGTTCTGCCGGATCAGGTCCACCGCCTCCGCCCTGCGCTCGATGGCGAAGACGCGGCGGGCGATGCGGGCCATTTCCACGGACACGCTGCCGGTCCCGGCCCCCACGTCCCAGCAGATGTCGCCCCTGCGGACGTCCATAAGACTCATGACCGCCGCCCGGACCAGCTGCTTGGTCATGGGGACCCGGCCGCGGATGAATTCGCTGTCGCAGATGCCCGGCACGTCGCGTTCATACCGCGGCGCGGCTTCGGTCAGCATGACAGAAAGAGGCGCGAAGGTCTCTTTGGCCAGGTCGGCGGCGGTGCCGCGGAGGATGCGTTCATTTTCCAGGGAGAGATTCTCACCGGTGATGACGGGAAGGAAACCCAGCCCCGCCTCTGTGAGCTCCGCGCAGAGGGTGGCCGGCGTCACGCGGCCGCCGGTCAGGAAGAAGGCCCGGCGGCCTTCCATGACCGCCGCGACCGGATCGCATTCCCGGCCGTGGGCCGAGAAAATGCCCACATCCTCCCAGCTCGTTCCCACCCGGGCGGCGAGGAAGGAGAGGGAGGAAATTCCCGGCAGGACGCGCACGGGAATCCCTGCCTCCGCAAGGCCGGCGGACAGGCGCTTCGCACCCGAGTAAAAGCCGGTGTCGCCGCTGAGGAGGACAGCCGCTGCCCCGGGTGCCCCGCACGTTTCCTTCAGCTTCTTTACTATTCTATCCGGATAGACCTCGCTGACCCGGTCCCCGTGGGCCTCCGCAGGCACCGCTGCCAGCAGGCGTGGCGCGCCGATGAGGAGATTGGCGGCCAGGATGGCCTCACGGGCCTCCAGCGTCAGGTTGTTTTCATTTCCGCAGCCGCAGCCGATGAGATATACCGTCACGTCTCCGCCACCTTTCTCAGGATTTCTTCCAGTGTAAAGCCCGTCTCCGCGGGCCGGCTGATCACGATGGTCCGGACGCCGCAGCGCCGGGCCGCCGAGAGCTTTTCGCTGAAGCCGCCGGCGCGGCCGCCGTCCTTGGTGACGAGCCAGCGGATGTCAAAATCGCGGAGCATGACTGCGTTCATCTCCTCGGAAAATGGGCCAAACATGCCGATGATATGCCTGGGGGCGATGCCGGCGGCCCGGCATTTTTCGATGCTCTCGCTCGACGGGAGCACGCGGGCGTAAATCCGCTCCGCACCCAGACCGGAAAATGCACCCACTTCCTTGGCCCCCGTGGTCAGGAGGATTTTTCCCTCCGTTCCCCTCAGGTATGCGGCCGCCGCCTCGGCGTCGGGCACATAGACGATGGCCTCCCGGAAAAAGGGGGCGACTGATTTTTTGTCGCGGACAGATGACTGACCGGTAGTATCTGGCGCTGTCGCGAGCCGCTCTTCCGGCTTTTCCTCACGCGCCTTCACTTCCCGGCTCAGAACTGCCCTGCCGTCACTCGTCTTGTCCCCGGGCGTCTCCCCGGCCGGCCTCAGCAGCCGGAGCCGGCGCACACCCGTATCCCGGCAGGCCTCCTCGATCTCCCGCGTCACTTCCACCGCGTAAGGGTGCGTGGCATCAATGCAGAGGTCCGCGCCGAGTTCCCTCAGACACCGGGCCATGGCCGCGGCGTCCATCCGCCCGGTCAGCACGGAAATCCCCCTGACCGGGGTCAGCTCCTCCGCTCCCAGCTCTGTCGCGACCGAGACCGTGATCCGGTGACCGGCCTCCGCCAGAACGGACGCCAGCTCCCGGCCCTCCGTCGTACCGCCAAAAATGAGTATGTTCACATTTCCCTCCTGCAGCTATCCGCGCTCAGACCTCGTAGCCCCTCGCCGTCACCAGATAGTCTCCGATCCGCTCCGTCGCCGAGTTCCCGACAAAGACCGTCGTGAACATGTCGACCGTCTCCTCCGCCAGCTCCCGCAGGGTCAGGATCCGCTTCTCCTGACCCTCGCGGCCGATGAGCCGGACCCAGCCGCAGGGCGTGTCCCCGCTCTTCTCCGTCATGAGGATCTCGCAGGCCTTCCGAAGATTGTCAGTCCGCCGGTGCGAGGCCGGATTGTAAATGCAGACCGCAAAGTCTCCTTCCGCTGCCGCCCGGAGCCTTTTTTCGATGACCGGCCATGGTGTCAGCAGGTCCGAGAGGGAGATCACGCAGAAATCATTCATGAGCGGCGCTCCGAGCACCGCCGCCCCGGAAATGGCCGCCGTGATGCCCGGCACGATACACACCTCCACATTCGGGTACTCCGCGAGGAGGCTCAGAATCGGTCCCGCCATCCCGTACACGCACGCATCTCCGCTGCAGAGCATGGCCACTGATCGGCCGCCCTCGGCCGCGGCCAGGGCCAGGCGGCAGCGCTCGATCTCCCGGCGCATGGGCGTAGTCAGAATCTCCTTTTCCGGAAAATCCTCCCGGACCAGGTCAACATATACCGTATATCCGCACAGCACGTCCGCCTCCGCGAGCGCCGCCCGGGCGTCCAGCGTCATCTGGCCGGCCGCGCCGGGGCCGAGACCGACGATAAAAAGCTTTCCCATATCTGTATTTCCTTTTCAACTTCAGCGTGCCCGCCTCAAGCCAGACATCTTCCGCGTTCTCTGTTCTGCCCCTTCCCGGGCAAAGACAGCGATCCAATACCTGCTCCTGAAGAGCATTTCACTCTCTCATAACGAGCTTTTTCGGACCCGGCACAAACAACAGCCTCTCCCGGACCCAGCTGCCTTTCTCCGAGCGCCGCTTAATGGCTGCCCAGATCTACCGTGAACTTTTTCACTGCCAGCGCCATCGTCACGCCTTCCCCGGCGTGTTTGGGCACCAGAATCGGTCCTCCGGCCGTGCGCACCGCGCTCCGCTCGCACACATTGTCCGTCCCCACGGTCCGCGCCACGAAGTCCGACCCGTGGAACTCGCCGGCCACCTCGTTCAGCTCCTCCGCCGTCCATGTGGAAAATGAAAACCCTCTCATTTTGCAGAACTCCACAATCCCCGGCTCCTCCGCCTTCACGTCAATGCTGGCTGCGGCGGTCACGGCCAGGGGGTGGATGTCATTTCCTGCAAGGAGGGCTTCGTACTGCGCGTCGATCAGCTCCGCCGAAGTCCCGCGCCGGCATCCAATGCCCAGCACGCAGACGGGTGGAACCACGAGAAGGCCCGCCGCACCCGCATACCGGTGCACACCGACGATCACGTCCGCTTCAAACGGGTCCTCCGTGAGCGCGAGCTCCGGCCGAAGGCCGCCGGCGATGGGAAATTCGGAGAAGACCCGAATTATCTCGCCTCTGAGCGCCTTGGCAGACACCTTTTTGATCCCACCCGGGTCCGGGATCCGGCAGCCGCTCTCCCGTGCCCAGTCGTCCACAGCCCAGAGTCCGTTCCGGTCAGTCGCCGTGGTGATGACCGCTTCCGCGCCGGTCAGACCGGCGATCCGGCGGGCCAGGCGGTTGGCGCCTCCCAGATGCCCGCTCAGAATGGGAATCGCGTAAGCAGCGGTCTCGTCCACGACCACCACCGCGGGGTCCGACGCCTTGCTCTTCACGAAGGGCGCGATCGCCCGCACCGCGATGCCCGCCGCCCCCACGAAAATGAGGGCCTCCGCAGACTCGAAGGCTTCGCGCGTCCACCCGGCCAGGGCCCCCTTCCCGGCCCGGTCAGCTTGCCCGCCCAAAGCATCCGCAAGCCGCTGCGCCAGCGCCTCGCCCCGGTCGGAAAATGAAATGATCCGGATCATATCTTGTCCTCCCCGCTCCCCTTGCGGAAGCCTGTGGTGAACTCCGGCGCGTAGAGCCGGCTCTTTTCGTAGGCGGCCGGTCCCTCCCGGAGGAAATCGCCCACCAGGATGAGGGCGAATCGGGTGATCTCATTTTTCACGGCGGCCTCATGAAGGGTGCCCACGGTGCAGCGCAGCAGCCGCTCCTCGGGCCAGCTGGCCTTGTAGACAATGGCGGCGGGCGTGTCCTCGGAATAGGCGCCCTTCAGCAGGGCCTCGCGGACCCGGTCCGTGGCACCTGCCGATAGGAAAATGACCATGGTCGCCCCGATCCCCACGAGCTTCTCCAGCTTTTCCGCCTCCGGAACCGGCGTCCTTCCCTCCATGCGGGTGATGATCACCGTCTGGCTGACCTCCGGCAGGGTGTACTCGGCCTTGAGGGAGGCCGCCGCCGCGCAGAAGCTGGACACGCCGGGCGTCACGTCGAAGGGAATGCCCGCCTCCCGGAGGGCATCCATCTGCTCGCGGATGGCCCCGTAGATGGCCGGGTCCCCCGTGTGGAGCCGCACGGTCTCAAGCCCCTCGGCCTCGGCGGTCCGCATGACGGCGAGGACCTGGGGGAGCGTCATCTCCTTGCTGTCGTAAATGCGGACCCCCTCCCGGCAGCGGCCGAGCAGGGCCGGATTCACCAGGCTTCCCGCGTAAATGACGACATCCGCCGCCCCGAGCAGCCTTGCGCCTCTCACCGTGATGAGGTCCGGCGCGCCTGCGCCCGCTCCCACAAAATGTACCATCACTTCTCCTTCCAGGCCGCCGCCATGGCGGTCGCATTTTCCGTCGCAC
>CACXEL010000378.1 GCA_902766655.1 uncultured Lachnospiraceae bacterium
CGTGTACTTTAGGTGAGGCGGAGTGTAGTCTTCTCACTAAGGACGCCGAGGACGTTGGTACAAGTCAGCGGGCATAGGGGCGGGGCCTTGTGTTTATGGTAAGGTGGAATGTGGTCTCCTCTCTGAGGGCGTCCGAGGACGGCCGGTACTTGAAGGCTGGCCCGAAGGGACAGGCTTCTTAAGTGAGCCATGGGGCTGGTTCCGCAGGAACCGCCACACGGCTCACGGGTACCGCTGCCAGTCCGAGCGAGCGGGAGCGTCCCACAGAGAGGAGACCACATTCCGCCGTATCCTTTGCCCATTTGGACCTCAGCCCATATCTCAGCCCATACCTCAGCCCTTGGGCATGAAGATCCGGACGACCGGGCCCTGTTTGCGGTTCTCGAGGACAGCGCGCTTGTCGGCATCGTTCAGGCAGGTCAGGGGGCCGGCGGAGGCAGTGACGTTGGGGCGCCAGCCGCGGCCATTGTTTTCATTTTTGATGGAAATGGTGACGTCGGTATCCTTGTAGTCCTTGCCGTGAATGGTGTAGGAGGCGCAGGCGTAGAGGAGCTTGTATTTGAGGCCGGGGGCCAGGTCCTGCTCGTCGGAGGCGCCGGGGGCGATGTCGCCGGTGAAGTAGGGGCCGACAGCTTTGCCGCCGAAGGGCAGGGAGAGGTGTCTGCCGGTGGCGGTCTTCGTGAGCGTGTGGCCTGTCAGGGCGACGTCGATCTCCATGGCGCAGAAGCGGTCGTGGAGGAACTCGCGGACGATGGCGACGGCGGTGACGTCGTATATGCGCTTGAAGCCGTGGCCTGCGCCGCGGATCGTGTGGAGCTGGACGTCTCCGTAGGGGAGGGCGGCACCGTCGGCGGGACGGGCTGCCTTATAGGCGTCAATGGCTTTGACGGAGTAGCTGATCTTGACCAGGTCGTCGGCGTCACCGTGGATAATGCAGACCGGGCCCTGGTAGGGGGCCAGCAGCTCGTAGGGGTCCACGTCAAGGACGGAGGCCGGGTAGCAGCGGCCGAGGAGCATGGGGCCGCATTTGACGGTCTCGGGAATGTCGGCAGGGTCGAATTTGGCCATGATCATCTGGCCGCGGCGGGCGTCGTCGGGAATGCAGAGGGCCGGATAGAACATGATGAGCCGGTGGACGCGGTCCTTGAGGCGGCCGGCCACGATGCCCGAGACGAAGCCGCCCTGGCTGCAGCCCATGAGGGTGAGCTTCGTCATGTCCACGAAGTCCTCGGTGGAGACGAAGTCGATGACGGCTTCCAGGTCATCCGCTTCCGTGAAGACGGTCATGTCCGTGGACTTGCCCTCGCTCGAGGATTTGATGCCGCCGCCGTTGAAGTCAAAGCAGTAGGCGGCAAAGCCCCAGCGGGCGAAGATCTTGCAGTAGGGAAGAGTGCCTTTGTAGTTGCCCATGAAGCCGTGGCTCACGATGATGGGCGTGAGATTGGTGCCCTCCGCCGGGCGGGCTACCTTGCCGCGGATGGTCAGGCCACCGCGCTGGCAGGAGAAATCTTCAATAATGATTTTATTTTTCATGGGAGCCTCCTTGTGATGGGAAGGGATGAACGCTGATACATATATTTTACCAGAAAAAAGATGGCGGAGGGAAGGAAGATGAGAAAACTGGGAAAAGGACGACCTGGATTCCCGAAATCGTTTCTGTCGCTGTACAGATATAATCAGTTGCGTTAAAATGAAAACAGGACCCGGCGACGGATGCCGGTATTCGTTCAGAACAAAGGAGGACACACCATGAAGGACACACTGCGGGTCGGCGTCGTCGGCTCAGGCGCCATCAGCGATACTTATCTTGAAAACATGATCAACCGCCAGCCCGTTCTGGAGGTGAAAGGCATCTGCTCCGCGCATATCGAGAATGCGCAGAAAAAGGCCGAGAAATACGGTCTGCCGGCATGCACGACCGACGAAATGCTGGCCGACCCTGAGATCGATCTGGTCGTCATCCTGACACCGGTGGAGACCCATTTTGACCTGATCAAAAAGGCGCTCCTCGCGGGCAAGCACGTCTACACCGAAAAGACCATGACGGTCACGCTTGAGGAGGCCAAAGAGCTCATGGCCCTGGCGGACGAGAAGGGACTTCTGCTCTGCTCCGCGCCGGACACCTTCCTGGGCAAGGGCCTCCAGACTGCCCGCAAGGTCATCGATGACGGCATCCTGGGGGATATCTACTCCTTCAGCATCGCCTGCAACCGCTGCAATGACATACTCACGGCTTTCTTCCCCTTCCTGCGGGCACCGGGAGCAGGCGCGCTCAGGGATTACATGGTCTATTATCTGACGGCGCTCCTCTCTCTTCTGGGACCGGCTGACCGGGTCAGTGCGTTCGTGGAAGCGCCCGTGAAGAGCCGCATGAACAACGTGCCCGGCTCCCGCAACTTCGGCGAGATGATCGCGACGCCCAACGAGAGTGTGATCGCTGCCACCCTGCGCCTTAAGAGCGGTGTGGTCGGCACCATCCACGAAAACAATGAGTCTCTTCTGGTGGACCGGTCGGATTTCATCATTTACGGCACCAAGGGAATTCTGCTCCTGGGTGATCCCAACCAGTTCGAGAGCCCGGTGAAGCTGCTCTCCAACGGGGAGGGCTTCTCCATGAAGGAAGAAATCCTTCCGCCTGTCGACGGCGGCGTCGGCCGGGGCATCGGACCCGCCGACATGGCCAAAGCCATCCTGGAGGGCCGCACGCCCAGAGCCTCCAAGGAGCTGGCCGGCCACGTCCTGGAGGTCATCGAGGCCATGGAGGAGAGCGCTGCCGAGGGCACCGTGGTGACCCTCAAGACGACATTCGAAAAGCCGGCTGCCCTTTGAGGGGAGCAATGAAACGGCGGTTTTGACAACGAGGGACGGTCCTTTTTTCTCATTTTTCGAATTTTTCGAAAAATGAGAAAAAAGGACCGTCCCTCGTTGTCAAAACCGCTATCTGCTTACATGACGATCCGCGTCCCGGTCTTCCCGTTGACGCCGTCCCTGGCACGCGAGAGCAGGGTGATGAGGGCTGTGCGGCCAGGCTTTGAGGAGGCGAAATCGATGCCGGCCTCCACCTTGGGCAGCATGGACCCCGGTGCGAAGTGGCCTTCCTTTACATACTGCCTGGCTTCCTCCACGGAAATGCAGTCCAGCCACTTTTGATCGGGCTTCCCGAAGTTCAGCGCCACCTTGTCCACGGCGGTCAGGATGATCAGATAGTCCGCGTCGACATTTTTGGCCAGCAGGCAGCTGGCAAAGTCCTTGTCGATGACGGCGCCGACACCCTTCAAGTGGTTGCCCCGGCGGATGACCGGAATCCCGCCGCCGCCGGCTGCGATGACGATGCAGCCGTCATTCAATAGGGCGTGAATGGTGCCGATCTCGATGATTTCGACCGGCTTCGGGGAGGCGACGACCCGCCGGTAGCCACGGCCCGCGTCTTCCATGACATGCATGCCGTCCGCTTCGGCCGCCTCGGCCTCCTCTTTTGTCATGAAATGCCCGATGGGCTTGGTCGGGTTCTGAAAAGCCGGGTCGTCCGCGTCCACCCGCACCTGGGTGATGACGGTGGCGACCTCTTTTTTGATGTTCCGGTTCAGAAGCTCCTCGCGGAGGGCGTTCTGCAGGTCGTAGCCGATGTAGGCCTGGCTCATGGCCACGCAGACCGAGAGCGGTGTGATGGCCGGGTGGGCCGGGTCCGTCTTGGCGTAGAAGGCCATGGCGTTGTTGATCATGCCGACCTGGGGGCCGTTGCCGTGGGCGATGATGACTTCATTTCCCTCCTCGATGAGGTCGGCGATGGCCTTGGCCGTCGTCTGGACGGCTATGTACTGCTCGGGGAGGTTCTTGCCCAGTGCATTGCCGCCGAGGGCAATGACGATTCTCTTTTTTTCCATAAGAATGACCTCACTTTTGAGCGTTGAGAGGAATTATGAGAAGGAGGGACGGACCTTTTTTCTCAAAAATCTTTGATTTTTGAGAAAAAAGGTCCGTCCCTCCTTCTCAAAATGTTATTCAAATACGCGCTTCGAAGCTCTCTCTTCAAGCTTCTTCAGGATCGCCTGAGGATCCTCGAACTTGCTGAGGAAGATCATGGCCGCGATGATGTAAGGCTTGAAGGAAGCCTGCTTGTAGAGCGGTGTGCGGTAGCGGTCGAAGACGGATGCATCCACCTCGCCCTCCTTGCAGGAGACGCCGGAAATGTCAGCCGGCAGGCAGTGAAGATAGAGGGCCTTCCCGTCCTTGGTGGTCTTCATGAGCTCCTCGGAGCAGGTCCAGTCCTTGTGGGTGGCGTTCTGGGCCAGAAGCTCCTTCTCGAGGGCCTTGATGCCGTCGAAGTCGCCGTTGCCGTAGAGGTCGGTCCGCTTCTCCATGGCGGCGAAGGGAGCCCAGCTCTTGGGATAGACGATGTCAGCGTCCTTGAAAGCCTCTTCCATGGTGGCCACCTTCTTGAAGGAGCCGCTGGACTTCTCCGCGTTGGCTTTGGCGATCTCCTCGGTCTCGGGCATGACGTCGTAGCCCTCCGGGTAGGCCAGGACCACGTCCATGCCGAACCTGGTCATGAGACCGATGACGCCCTGGGGAACGGAGAGAGGTTTGCCGTAGGAGGGAGAGTAGGCCCAGGTCATGGCCAGCTTCTTGCCCTTGAGGTTCTCCACGCCGCCGAACTCATGGATGATGTGGAGCATGTCGGCCATGCACTGGGTCGGATGGTCGATGTCGCACTGGAGGTTGACCAGCGTCGGGATCTGCTCCAGGACGCCGTCCTCATGGCCCTGTCTCACGGCCTCAGAGACTGCCTTCTGGTAGGTGTGACCCTTGCCGATGTACATGTCATCGCGGATGCCGATGACGTCCGCCATGAAGGAGACCATGTTGGCCGTCTCGCGGACGGTCTCGCCGTGGGCGATCTGGGACTTGCCTTCATCCAGGTCCTGGACCTCCAGGCCCAGGAGGTTGCAGGCGGAGGCGAAGGAGAAGCGGGTCCGGGTCGAGTTGTCCCGGAAGAGGGAGATGCCCAGGCCGCTCTCAAAGACCTTGGTGGAAATGTTGCGCTCGCGCATGTACCGGAGGGCATCCGCCACCAGGAAGACGGCCTCGATCTCGTCGTCCGTCTTGTCCCAGGTCAGGAAGAAGTCGTTCTGGTACATGTCCTTGAAATTCAGCTGGTTCAATCTGTCGATGTAATCCTGAAGGGTCTTCATTTTTCTAATCCTTTCTGGAAATGAATACATGGAATGGTTCAGCTCTTTCAGCCTCGAAACGCCTGCGTGCACCGACAGCCGCCTTGCATCGCGGTCCGGGCGTCAAAGGGGGCTGCGAAGACATTTATCTGACTGCTTCCGGGTTCTGCTCGATGTAAGCCTTGGGCAGGGCGGCCAGGACGGCGCAGACCGTGACCAGGTCCTGCTTGTAGGTGATCTCGTTGGGGGCGTGGGCCTGGCTCTCGGCGCCGGGGCCGAAGCCTACGCAGGGGATGCCGTAGCGGCCCTGGATGGCAACGCCGTTGGTGGAGAAGGTCCATTTGTCGACCAGCGGGCGGTCGCGCTTGTCCATGGACTGCGGTGCGCCGATGCGCTTGTCTCCGTAGAGGGCCTTGTAGACGTCTGTGATGGCCTTCACGTGTGGAGCGCTCTCGCTGTTGATCCAGGTCGGGAAATAGCACTCGGTCTCATAGACCAGTCCCGTGTAGGCCGGGCGGTCGTACATGTACATGGAGACGGTGACGTCGTCCGCGTACTTCCGGCAGGCGGGCAGCTGGCGGATCTCC
>CACXEL010000379.1 GCA_902766655.1 uncultured Lachnospiraceae bacterium
ATGACGTCGCCTACATAGCCGCCCTCCGGGGAGGGATACAGGTTGTAGGGCACCGCCTCGTAGGGCTCGTCCGGCAGGCCCGGAGCGGGAGCTTCCTCTCCGGCCGCCTCCGTTTCCTCAGCTGCCGCTGCTGCCTCCGGAGAAGCTTCCTCAGCGGAAGCCGTATCCGGAGCCTCGGCGGCAGGCGCCGGAGAAGCCGAGCTGCCGCAGGCCGTGAAAAGGAGCGTTCCCGCAAGGAGCAAAGAGGTCATTATCTTGCGCATGTTTGCATTCCCCTTTCTTGATGAATGATCCTGCCAGTCTCTCCTGATCGGACAGCAGATCGTCAGAAGGTATAGACGGTATCCGAAATCAGATTGATATTGCCCGCTTCCTCGACCTTCACGTCCTCAACGATGATGTTGTTGGGTGTCGCGCAGTTGCCCAGAGAGAGCTGGATCACGAGCGGGATATCCTTCTTCAGATACGTCGTATACTCCACGATCAGGCCGGCCGGTCTGGAAAGGAGGCCAAAGATGCCGCCGAGGCCCTTCTCCACGTCGAGATCGTTGTAGCAGACCTCGAAGGGGGCCGGGATGATGGACTTGACCTTCATGGAGACGCGGTACTTGCCGTCTGCCTTGAGGGTGGCGCCTGTGTGGATGAAGAGCTTGTTCTTCCACGCCTCACGGCCTTCCACGGGCGTCTCCACGAGACGGACCGTATCCTTGTCGGGGGTCTTCACCAGCTCCGCCTGGTAGCCTTCCTGGAGCGTGAGCACGGAGACATCCCTGATATCCGGGATCGTCCTGTTCTCGAAGGTGACGGCTTCCACCGTGAAGCCGCTGATGGTGTAGGTATTTCCGTCTGTGCCGTTGGTCTTGCCGAAGCGCAGCTGCATGGTGAGCTCACCCTTGCTGTCGCCGGGCATGATGGTGTAGTCGAAGGTATTCATGCCGGCGGACAGGGTCCGCTCATAAAGGGCGCCGTAGGCCAGCTCCTCCGAGCCATCGTAGAACACTTCAAAGAGCCCCTGGGACTTGGCTGCGTAGACGTTGAACTTGATGCGGTAGCCCTGGCCGGACCTGGGCGTGATGCCGGTCCGGACAATGACCTTGGCGTTCCAGGCGTTGCGGTCGGTGGCCGGCGCCTGGCTGATCCGGAAGGTGGCGGAAGAGTCACTCTGTGTGAGGGAGGTAATGTAACCCGCATCAGCCCCCCTGCTGATGAATCCGACGCTGTCAGCGCGGAAGTTCGGAATGACGTTCTTCGCGGAAGCGTAGATGATTTCCTCCACCTTGATGTTGCTGATGGTGAAGCTGTTCTTGCCGGAAGCATTGCCGAGGCTGAACTGGAGGGTGAGCACGGAATCATTTTCGGGCGTAATGTTGTAGGTGATGGTCTTCCTGCCGCCGGAGGCCTGGAGGCCGTAGAGGGCGCCGAGCTCCTTCTCGTGCTCCAGATTGTTGTAGCAGATCTCATAGTCGATCGGGCTGGAGGTCTTCACGTCGACGCTGACACGGTAGGTCTTGCCGGCCTTGACCGGTGCGCCGGTCTCCGCGAAGAGCTTGACCTTCCAGGCTTCCCTGCCGCTGGCGGGGACCTTGTTGATCGCGGCGGTCGCGGAGGACTTGTTGTTGGACAGCTTCACGGAATAATCCTCGTGGGCCCAGCAGGTGATGGGGGTGACCGAGGTTATGGGAGATCCGTCCTTCCTGGTGATTTCCTCGACCTTGACGCCGCTGACCGTCACCTTGTTGGGTGCGCCGGTCATACCGATCATGAGCTGGAGCGTCAGCTCTGCGTCGGCGGAGGGGCTGACCACATTTTGGACCGTCTTTGTGCCCTTGGCCTTGAGGTTGTAATACTCGCCGACCGCCTTCTCCTCCGCTCCGTTGTTGTAGAAGAGGTTGTAGTCGAAGGCCTTGTCCGCCTTGAGCTTGTAGGTGATGCGATAGGACCTGCCCGCCTTGAGCTTCGCGCCGGTCTCCACGAAGAGCTTGGTCTTCCAGTCCGCCCGGTCGTCGGGAACGGCGGTGATCTTCAGAGTCGCGTTGGATTTGGTGTTGGAGAGCTCTGTCGCATAGCCCGCATCCGTCCAGACGTGGACGGGAGCCCATGCCACAAGTTCATCCTCCATGAGGTTGTCGCCCACAGTCTCGTCCATCTCCTCGACGTCGATGTTGCTGACCGTCACGGTCGTGCCCGTGGCGGCGTTGCCGAGGGAGAACTGGAGGATGAGGGTGGCGTCCTCTTCCGGTGTCACGTCGAAGACGACTGTCTCGCCGGCGGAGGAGGCGGTGAGGCCATATTTGGCGCCGACGCCCTTCTCCACCTCCGCATTGTTGTAGCAGATCTCGTAGGGGACTTCATTGTCTGCCGCCACGTCCGCGCTGATGCGGTAGGACTTGCCGGCTGTCAGGGTGACACCGGTCTCCGCGAAGAGCTTGGTCTTCCAGGCCTCAGCCGAGCCGTCCGGCACGGCGTCGAAGCGCACGGAGGCGGAGCTGCCGTCGCCCCGGAGCACAGCGGTGTAGTCCTCGTGGGCCCACATGTTGAAGGAGTTCGGCGTGACCGTCTCGATGATCTGCGGCTCGTCGCTGGCCTCCTCCCATTTTTCAAGGGTCACGCTGTTCACGGTAAAGGTCGTATCCGCCGGGCTGAGGCCGAGCATGAACTGAAGGACGAGGTTGTTGGTCTCCGCGTCAGCGGCCACCTCGAATTCCTTCTCAAAGGTCTTGGTCTCCTCGGCGTCAATGCTCAGGCCGTACATACCCTCATAGCCCTTTTCCACATCCCCGTTGTTGAGGCAGATCTCGAAGTTCACGCCCTTGCTGGAGGTGGCCTCCGTCGTGAGCTTGTACTTGGCGCCGGCTTCCAGGTTCGTGTGGGTATCCACGAACAGCTTGGACATCCAGACACCGGTATCGGCCGTGGGGACAGTGCTCACGGTCAGGGAATTCCCGCTGATGCTCTGGTCATAGCCGTCGTCATGGCCTTCCGCCAGGGAGGGGCCGGAAATGTCAACATTTTCATAGGTGGCAGGGATCGTCTCCGTTCCCTCAAAGGCCTCTTCCCACTTTTCCAGCTTCACGCTGTTCACTTTGAAGACGTTGTCCGCCTGGCTGAGACCCAGCTGGAACTGGAGCACGAGCTTGTCCGTGCCCGCGGTGAATACGCTGCTATAGGTGTCCGAACCCGAATCGCCGAGGTTCAGGCCGTAGAGGGCCCCGTAGCCTTTTTCTTCTCCACCCTTGTTGAGGCAGACCTCATAGGAAATGGCCTTTTCCGAGGAGACGCTGATGGTGACCTTGTATTTGGCGCCTTCCTCCAGTTCGGTGTTGGTATCCACGTACAGCTTCGACTTCCAGACGCCGGCATCGGAATCCGGAACGGCGTCGATGTTCAGCGTCATGCCCGAGAGGGACTGCTCGTATCCGTCGTCATGGCCTTCCCATGCAGACAGATCGGTCGACACGCCCACATACTGAGCAGGTCTGGATACCTCCTCCTCATGCTCCGGAATGTATTTCTCCACCTTCACGCTGTTGACCGTGATGGTGTTCGGGGCAGGGGTCTTGCCGACCATGAGCTGCAGCACCAGATTGTTGGTGGTGGCATCCTCGGCCACCGTGAATTCCTGGGTGAAGGTCGAGGCCGAACCGGCTCCGATGGTCTGGCCGTAGAGGGCGCCGTAGCCCTTCTCCTCGGATCCGTTGTTGTAGCAGATCTCGAAATCAAAGCCTTTTTCGGAGGTGAGCGTCGCGGTCACTCTGTATTTGAACCCTGCCTCCAGGGCTGTGCCGGTGTCCGCGAATATCTTGGAGCACCAGACGCCGGGATCCACCGTCGGGACGTTGTGGATGGAGAGAGTCATACCGTTCAGGGACTGGTCATAGCCGTCGTCATGGGCCTCTCCGGTGGACAGAGCGGGCAGCTCCACCTGCCTGTAGCCGCTCTCACCGGGCTCCACTGTCGTGGTGGTGACGGTGGGATAGGCGAAGGAATCCGGAAGGATCGAGGAGCCCGTACCGGTGACGGTGCCGATCTTCAGGTTGCTGACGGTGATGGTATTGCCGGAGGTGTCTTCGGTCTTGCCGAGCTGGAAGCGGAGGATGATCGGTCCGTCGCTCTCCTCCGGTGTGAAGCTGTAGCTGACGGTCTGGGTCTCGCCGGCGGTGAGGCTCCGGTCGTAGAGGGCGCCGTAGCTGTTCTCATTTGCGCCGTCGAAGCAGACCTCGTAGCCGGGCTGATCCTTGTCCGCGGTGATGTCGAAGCTGACGTTATACTTGTCGCCAGCCTTCGGGGTGACGCCGGTGTTGATGAGGAGCTTGGAGTTCCAGACGTCGCGGCCTTCCTCGGGCGCTTCCGAGATGGTCAGCGTCGCACTGTCGCCCTCGGAGGAGACGCTCTGGGTAAAGCCGTCGGCATGCTGCTCGTACACATTTGTGCCGGCGCGGTAGGAGAAGGTGTCGGGGAGCACGTTGACGTACTTCACCTTGGTATCCGGTTCCTTGCCCGTATTGTAGGAGAAGCTGGCCGGGAGAACATTTTTGTACTTGAGGTCCACGGATTCCACGCGGAGGTTCTTCAGCGTGACGGTATTGCCGGAGGCGGTGTCCGTCTTGCCGAGCTGCATCCTGATCGTCAGCGGGCCGTGGCTGGCATCCGGGGTGATGAGGTATTCGACGTGGTCGGTCCCGCCGGCCGTGAGCTTGCGGCCGTAGAGGGCGCCGTAGGCATTTTCGGTATCGCCGTCGAAGCAGACTTCGTAGTCGGCCTGGTCGCGGGCGGAGGCGAGGTCAAATAAGACCCGGTAGCTCTTGCCGGCTGTCAGCGTCACGCCGGTGGCGGCATAGAGCTTGGCCTTCCACACGCCGCGGTCGTCCGCATTGGCCGGAGCCTGGGTGATCCTCATCGTGGCGGTCGTGGCGCTCTCCTCGAGGCTGACAACGTAGCCGTCGTCATGACCCTCATACACCGTGTCGATGCTGCTGTAGGAGAAGCCCGGCATACCGATGGGCGTATAGGCGACCGGTACCAGCTCATCGTGGGATGCGCCGGTATCGACGGACCCATCCAGCGCGAAGCCTTCGGGCAGGACGCTGACATAGTGATCGATGATCTTGTCCACGCGGACGTTGCCGAGGATGATCTGGGCGCCGTCCCGGACTTCGCCGAGCTGGAACTGGAGAATGAGCTCATCGCCCTCGCCGGTGCCTGTGAAGACCGCCTCACAGACAGTCACCTTGTCGGCGACAATGTTCTGGCCGTAGAGGGCGCCGTAACCCTTCTCCTCGTCACCGTTGTTGAAGAGGACCTCGAAGGGCATGTCCCGATCGCACATCACGTCGGCGGTGATGCGGTAGCGAACGCCCGCTTCCGGATAGAGACCGGTCCTGACGTAGAGCCTGGACTTCCAGACGCCGCCATCCAGGGGGGCAGAAATATAGTTGAGGTTGATCACGCCGCCCTGGCGGACGGGAATGTGGACATAGCCCTGATCATGCTTCTCGTAGACCTTGGATTCCTTCTCAAAGTTGATCGGAGCGGGCAGGGCGTTCTCATACTCGAGCTCGTCCTCGTACTCCTTGACCTCGACCTCCGTGAAGTCGATGGTGAAGGGCTCAAGCATGCCGAGCTGGAGATCCAGGTAGCCCGATCCGCTGGAAGCGATATAGATACCTGTGAGGGAGTTCTCACCCTTCACGATGGGGAATTCCTGGAAATCGCCGAACTTGACCGTGCCGGCCACATCCGAGATAAATTTGTAGGTCACGAAATAATCCCGCCCCGCAACGGTGGGATAATTGCATTCCAGCTTGACATGCCAGGCCTCGCCATCGGTCTGGTCGGCAATAAAGCGATAGACGCCGTCGACCGCCTGGCCGCTGCCAGACACCGCATCGCCTTCGAACTTGGCGCGGAACATGGTGGTCTGGACGCTGACCGGCGTCACCTCGCCCCCACTCGCCCTGGGCGGATAGGCTTCCGGCGGGAAATCCCGGAATTCCGGCATTTCAAACTCCGGTAAGTTGTCCCATGCGGACGTATCTTCGTCCTCGGAAGACTCCACCGTCGTCTCCGCGTCCGCCGCCGGCGCCTCTCCCTGCGGAACAGCGGAATCGCAGCTTGAGAGCAGCAGCGTGAACAAAAGAACGACTGCCGTCAGGAACTTTGCGCGTTTCATAAGATACCCTCCTTCATCAACTGAACCCCCCTGCGGCGCCAGGCGGATCGACCTGACGGAGGCTTGCCTCCCTCTGTCAGGTCCGGTGGCTCCGACCGCATCGCCTGCCCTTTCAGCTTCGGTGAGACCGGCCGCCGGAATAAAAAAGATTGCCCTGCGCCTGAATACTAAATGCGCAAAATGTAAACATAGTTACACTTATACATTTACACTAAATATACGACTCGACGGATTTCATGTCAACGAAGGATGCTTTTCGGCATACTTTTTACAAATTTTTAATGATTTCGTCTATCTTACCTTACATTTTTTATCGTAGTTCTGCAGCCTGTTTACATTTTGTAAATATTGCTTTTCCGCACCCTTCATGCTATGATGCTTTTAAAAGAATGCGGACAACGGAGAATAGTAAACTATGGCGATGAAACGAGTCACCATGCAGGATATCGCGAACGCCTGCGGGTTATCCCGGAACACGGTCTCGAAGATTTTTAACGGCCGGGGCTCCGTACCGGAGATCACCAGGCAGCAGGTCCTCGCCAAGGCGCGGGAGCTGGGTTATTATCCGATGCCCCAGGACGGGGAAATCAGGACCAGCCCCGGCGGGAACATAGCGCTCCTGACACAGCACAAGCTGCTGAGCCACAACTTCGGCGCCTATTTCATCACGAGCTTCACCGACCAGATCAGCCGCGCCGGCTACACCATCCAGATCTATGAGATCTCCGCCGCGGAGATCTCGGTCAGAAGGCTGCCCCCGAATTTTGATCCGGACAAGACCGTGGGGATTCTGGGCATCGAGCTCTTCGACCAGGAATACTACCGGATGGTCTGCTCCCTGGGCATACCGACGGTCTTCGTCGACGGATATGCCCACGCATATGAGAACTCGATCCGGTGCGACGTCATTTCCATGGAGAATATCACCAGCGAGATGACACTGGTGGGCCACATGATCGCAGGCGGTGCCAGGCGGATCGGCTTTGTGGGTGATATTGAGCACTGCAACAGCTTCTATGAGAGGTGGCTGGGCTTCGCCAAGGCCCTTCACAGGGCAGGCCTGCCGGTCGACCGGGAACTCTGTATCCTGGAGAAGGACAGCGAGTCCTACGGCGACCCCGACTGGTTCCTGGAACAACTGCAGGCGCTGCCCGCCATGCCGGATGCCTTCGCCTGCGCCAACGACTACATCGCCATTCACCTGATGACCGCACTGAAAAGGAAAGGCTTATCCATTCCGGGGGACGTGATGATTGCCGGCTTCGACGGCTCGCCCGAGTCCGTCCTCGTCGACCCGACTCTGACAACCGCGCGGATACCGAGCACGGACATCGGCCGGCTGGCCGCGATCCTTCTGGAGCGGCGGATCCAGCTGCCGGAATTTCCGCTTCAATGGACTTATGTGAAGACTACGCCGATCTTTGGGGGGAGCACCCGTTGAGCGTGCGGGGCTGCTAAAAACAGAGGAAGGCCTTTTTGAAAGTCAGGGACGGTCCTTTTTTCTCAATAATCTCCGATTTTTGAGAAAAAAGGACCGTCCCTGACTTTCAAAAAGGCCTTCTTTTACGTTCAAAAAAGCTCTGCGGGTGGTCCGGTGAAGGACCATCCGCAGAGCCCTTTATGAGGAATATGATGAATGCATATTCAGGCCGGCCTGACGGGATCAGGCAGCGGGAGCCAGAGCCTCCTCAGCGCCCATAGCGTAGGCTGCGGCGTTGAGACCGGCGATGCGGCCGAAGACGACGAAGTCGCAGACAGCGTTGCCGCCGATGCGGTTGCCGCCGTGGACACCACCGGTGGTCTCGCCTGCGGCGAAGAGGCCCGGAATGACCTCACCCTCGGTGCTGATGACTTCGGTGTTGGTGTTGATCTTGATGCCGCCCATGGTGTGGTGGATGCCGGGGGCGATCTTGATGGCATAGAAGGGAGCTGTGCTCAGGTCGGCGTCCATACCGTTGTCACGGCCGAACTCCTCGTCGACGCCGGCGGCGACAGCTGCGTTCCAGGTAGCCATGGTCTCTACGAAAGCGTCGATGGCTTCGCCCTCAAGGCCCATATTGGCGGCCAGCTCTTCGTAGGTGGCGCCGGTGGAAGCCATACCCAGGTCGATGTACTGCTGGGCGGACTTGTTCTGGTCGACCAGGTTCTGGTCGAAGATGATGTAGGCGTAGCCGCCGGTCTGCTGCAGCTCGGCTGCGGAGACCGCGTCGCGGGTGGCCAGGTCGTTGGTGAAGCGCTTGCCTTCCTGGTTGACCAGGATGGAGCCAAGGCTTCTCATCTTCTCGGAGACGAGAACACTGGTCTCCTGGTAGACGGTCGGGTGAAGCTGGATCTGCTCCATGTCGACGGTGGCGGCGCCGACGGCCTCAGCCATGAGGATGCCGTCGCCGGTAGCGCCCGGATGGTTGGTGGTGACAGCGTTGGCGAGGCTCTCGTCGTAGCTGGTCATCATTTCAAAGTTGGAGCCGAAGCCGCCGGCCGCGATGATGACGGCGCCGGCATTGATGGTGTAGACGGTCTTGGCATCCTCGGCCATGATGCCGCAGGCGGCGCCGTCAGCCATGAGGATCTCAGTGGCGGTGGTGTTGAGCATGACGGGGATCTCATTTTCCTCGACGACTGCGTTCAGCTTGGCGACCAGGTAGGAGCCGACCGGGCTGCCGTCCTCCGGAGAGTGGAGGTACTTGTGGGTGGTGCCGCCGGTGGCTGCGACCTTGGGCAGCGGAGCGCCGATGGAATCGAGCCAGTCGATGGCTTCCGCGCTGTTCTCGGCCATGGTGGTGACCAGGTCGATGTCGTTGAGCTGGTGGCCGCCGTTCATGGTGTCCTCGATGAACTCCTGGACGCCGGAGTCGGTGATGCCCTGCTCGGCCTGGAACTTGGTGCCGGCCGCGTTCATGCCGCCGGAGGCCTTCAGGCTGTTGCCGCCGACCATGGGCATCTTCTCGACGACGATGACGCTCGCGCCTTCCTGGTGGGCACGGACAGCTGCGGTCAGGCCAGCGCCGCCGGCGCCGACGATGACGACGTCGCACTCAAGGGTCTCGGCGGCCTTCTCGGCTGCGTCGCCCGCTTCCGGAGCGACCTGGAAGGGAGCGGGATCGATGCCGGCCTTGGTCAGGGCTTCCAGAACGCCCGCCTTGATGGCGTCGCTGGTGACGGTGGCGCCGGAAATGCCGTCCACCATGATGCTGTTGGCCTCAACGATGGCGGGGGGCAGCATCTCGACAGCGACGGTACCGATGCCTTCGGTCTCATTCTGCTCGATGACTTCTACGGAGTAGATGGTGGTGGCGTCGGCTGTGACTTCGACGACTACGTCGCCGTCGATGCCCTTGCCTGCGCCGGTCTCGGTCACGGTGCCTTCGGCGGCCTCGGTGGCCTCCTCAGCCGTTTCCTCAGGGGCTTCTGTCTCGGCGGCGGCTTCCTCAGCCACCTTCTCCGTGGTCTCCTCAGCAGCGGCCTCCTCCTCGGTGGCCTCCTCAGCTGTCTCCTCCACGGTCGCCTCAGCCGCGGGCTCAGCGGTGCTCTCAGCAGGCTTGCTGTAAGTGCAGGCGCCGAGGCTCACGACCATGGCCATCGCAAGTATGAAAGATACTGCTTTTTTCATGGTGTTTCCTCCCTTATAATGAAAACTACTTTTCGGACCGGCCCCCATGACCGGCACTCGTCTATAGCATACCATGCGGGAAATCAGAATTACAATTCATTCTTTTCATCTTAACTATTCACTGGTAGAATAGTAAATCATGTACTCATTTTTCGGAGGAAGCCTCATGGAATACCGGTCCCTGCGCTACGTCCTGGCCATCGCCGAGCACCAGAATCTCACCAAAGCAGCCGAAGCTCTCTA
>CACXEL010000380.1 GCA_902766655.1 uncultured Lachnospiraceae bacterium
GATGGCGTGAAGGGTGCCGGACTCGATGAAGAGCGCGTCCCCCTTCTGCACAGGGACAGCGTTCAGGACCTCCAGAAGGGTGTTCTCCCGGATTCTCCGGGCGAATTCCTCCCGGGAGATCTCCTGGCGGAAGCCGTAGTAGAGAAAGGCGCCCGGCTCGGCATCCAGGATATACCACATCTCGGTCTTGCCGTACTGGCCCTCGTGCTGGAGGGCAAAGCCGTTCCCGGGATGGACCTGGATGGACAGATTGTCCCTGGCGTCGATGAACTTGGTCAGGATCGGGAAATCCCGAAAGCGCCGGCAGTGGGTGCCCAGCACCTCCCGCCCGTTCCGGTCAATGTAGTCCTGGAGAGTCAGGCCGGCGAAGGGACCGTTTTCGATGACGGAAGGGCCGTCCGGGTGGCAGGATACCTCCCAGGCCTCGGCGCAGACCGGTCCGTCATAGTCAACATTGTACTCCTCCACCAGCCGGTGGCCGCCCCAGAGATAGTCCTTGCAGGCGGGCCTCAGCTTCAGTATGGCCATATCTCACCTCCGGCCGGGCTCGCTGTCCGATTCTCTCACCACGCTGTGGGCCCGGATATAGTCGACGATCTCGTCAAGGGTCGTGAAGGCCACCGCCACGTAGGAGTCGGCTGCCCCGTAATAGATGGCGATCCTGCCGGTCTCCGGGTCGTGGATGGTCGCGCATGGGAAGCAGACGTTGGGAACAAAGCCCCTCTCCTCATACCACTCCTCCGGTGTCAGCAGGTAGGTGCTGCAGCGGGCGAGCACCTTCGAGGGCTCGTCCTTGTCGAGAATCGCCCCGCCGATGGAGTAGACCAGGCCGTTGCAGGTGCCGGTCACGCCGTGGTAAAAAAGAAGCCAGCCTTCGGAGGTCTCGATGGGCGCCGCGCCGCCGCCGATCTTCACGGACTCCCACCACTCCGGGCTCTTGCCCATGACATGACGGTGGCGGCCCCAGTACACGAGGTCAGGGCTCTCGGAAATGTAGATGTCTCCGAATGGGGTATGCCCGCTGTCGGAAGGTCTGGACAGGAGGCGATAGGTCCCGCCAATCTTTCTCGGGAAGAGCACTGCGTTCCGGTTGAAGGGCAGGAAGGGGTTCTCCAGCCTTGTAAAGGTCTTGAAATCCTCCGTCTTTGCCATACCGATGGCCGCGCCGTAAGCGTCCTGGCACCAGATGAGATAATATGTGCCCTCTATCTTTACCAGGCGCGGGTCGTAGGCGTACAGGGGCATGCATTCATTTCCCGCCTCGTCCTGAAAACGGATTTTCTCCTCGGAAAAGCGCCAGTTGAGTCCGTCGTCGGAGCGTCCCAGATAGATAAAGGGAATTCCGTCCGTCTGCTCGGCCCGGAATACGCCGATGAAGCCGCCCTCATAGGGCATCACAGCGCTGTTGAATATCCTCGCCACGCCCGGAATGGGATTTCTGCGGATGACAGGGTTTTCGGTATAGCGCCAGATGGGGATGGCGCCGCAGCCGGCAGGCCGGTCCTGCCAGGGCATGTTCGGGACAGCCGGGCTGCCAAGTATCTGATATTTCATTTGTAATTCTCCTTCCTGAGAAGATCCAGGTTCCGACTGATGAGGTCGCACCGCTGCCGCACGCACAGGACGCTCCTGCCCGGATCCGCCGGCGTGTTGAAAATGTAATCCTCCAGCCGTTCCAGGCTGGTCTCCGCCACATGGACCCTCGTATCGCTTGAGGCGTAGTAGAGAAGGATCCGGCCGTTCTCCTCCACGATGGCGCCGTTGGAGAAGACCACATTGGAGACATCGCCGACCCGCTCTCCCTCGCGGGGGCCCAGCAGGAGGCCGCCCGGCTCCGCGATCACAACGGAGGGGTCCTCCAGGGATGTGGCGTAAGCGTAGAGGACATAGCGGAGGCCCGCCGCCGTCATTCTGACGCCGTGGGCGATGTGCAGCCACCCCTTTTTCCCGCGGATGGGCACGGTGCACTCCCCGTTCTTGGACTCTGTGATCTGGTGGTATCTCCGGCGGCTCAGGATCTTCTCCTCGTCGATCACAGCGCAGGTGATGTCATCGGCCAGACCGAAGCCTATTCCTCCGCCGGAGCCGGTGTCGATGAAGCTGTCCATGGGGCGGGTGTAGAAGGCGTATTTTCCGTCCACGAATTCCGGGTGCAGGACCACGTTCCGCTGCTGGGGAGACCGCTTTGTCACCAGGTTGGGCAGCCTCTCCCAGTTCTTCAGGTCCCTGGTCCGGACGATACCCGCTGCCGCCACCGCCGCGGACAGGTCGTTCACGGTCGTGTCCTTGCTCTCCGAACAGAAAACGCCGTAGATCCAGCCGTCCTCGTGGGCAGTGAGACGCATATCGTAGACGTTGACCTCCTCCGGGCACACGTCGTCAAAGAGGATGGGATAGTCCGTGAAGCGGAAGCCGTCGATGCCATTGTCGCTCTCCGCGATGCCGAAAAAGGACTTGCGGTCATTCCCCTCGATCCGGGCAATCAGGCAGTACCTGCCGTTACAATAGATGGCGCCGGAATTTAAGACCGCGTTGATGCCCAGTCTCTCCTCAAAGTATGGATTGGTCTCCGCGTTCAGGTCGTACCGCCAGGTGAGCGGCACATGCTCCCGGGTCAGGACAGGATTCTCGTACCGTTCAAAAATACCGTTGTGGAACGCTGTCTTCCGATTCTTCGCGGCCAGGAGCAACTCCTGTCTGGCCGCCTCTTCATAGTACTTTTTATGGATCACAGACTTTTACCCCCTTTTCTGTTGATAAACTGACTTTAAAGAGGTCCATCCTGAAATTCTGAAAATGAACACCCGCGGACCTGCCTTTTTAAGATCGATCAGCCACTGCCTCCCCGCGGCATCAGGCGGAAGAATGCGCGTCGAGCCAGCGGTCACATGTCACCCTTCAGGCGTTCCATCACTTCAAAGCACATCCGGCCGTTGTGGTAGGGGCATTTCCAGGGCTCGACGATGGGCTTATCGGTCGGCAGGAAGTCTTCCTTCAGGTCCCAGAACCACTCCGCGCCCTCCCGCTGATCGACAAATCGGTTCCTGATGAAATCCCAGGTCTTCTCAGCCGCTTCCAGATACTCTTTCCTGTCCGGATTTTTCCCGTAGGCGTTCAAAAAGCCCACGACTGTCTCCGCCTGGACCCACCATACCCGGCCCGGGGCAGGAATTCCATTTTCAAATTCAGTCACGACGCTGTCCCTGACAAAGGCCTTCTCATAGACCTGCCGGGCCATGACTTCAGTTGCGGCATGGATCTTACGGGAAATATCCGCTGCAGCCTGCTTCTCTTCCTCCGAAAAGGCACCGGCTGTGAGAATATCCGCCGCCCGGTCAGCCAGCCAGGAGCTCTCGATGTCGTGGCCGGAGGACCACAGGTCGATCAGGGATTTCCACTCGTGATCAAAGAAGACCTCCACCCGGCCCAGGGCAGGATTCCACATTTTTTCTGTGAAGATCCGGCAGACGCCGCAGAGGGCCTGACGCACAGCCCGGCGTTCGCTCTCCCGCACCGCCGGCTTCTTCTCCGTCAATACTCTGAGGAGCTCCGTGTAGGCCTCCATCACATGGAGATGGGTGTTCATGGAACGGACGGCTTCCACGCCGTTTTCCGACAGCTTCTCGTTGGAGGATGGCTGAAAGCGCATGTCAAAAGCCTCCAGGTAGCCGCCCTCATCCTTCATCCTATCTTCAACGAGATGAAAGAGGTCCAGCGCTCTGTCCAGGGCCTCCGGGTCCCCGGAAGCGGCAAAGTAGGAGGAAAGGGCGTAGATGGCAAAGGCCTGGTTGTAGGTGTGCTTGATGGTATCCGATGGCTCGCCCCGGAAGGTGACGGACCAGTAAATGCCGCCATATTCCCGATCAAAACAGTGGTCACGGAGGAATTCATAGCCGTGACGGGCCTGAGCGAGAAGCGCGGGATTTCCCAGGGTCCGGTAAGCATTGGAGAAGAACCAGGTGATCCGGCTCATCAGGATGCAGCCCTTGTCCGCTTCCTTATCCGCGACGAGTCCGCGATCCACATAGCCGTAAAAACCGCCATTCTCCTCATCTTGAAGTCCTGCCCAGAAGGGGATCAGCTTTTTCCTAAGATGCTCTTCGATTTCGGTTCTCATTTTCACCTCCTGCATCATGCTGGGGCAGTAGATCCTATTCCCCTCATCCATAGCAATCTGCTGCCCCGTCTTTGGCGCTGACTCTTAGCCCTTGACAGCCCCGGCGGCCACGCCGCTGTAGATCTGATTCTGAAGCGCGATGAACACGATCAGGGCCGGAAGGAGCGACATGATGACGCCGGCTCAGATCATATTGTACTGACTGCCCAGAGGGCCTGTGAATGTGTAGAGCGAGGTCGCCACCGTGCAGAGCGTCCGCTTGTCCTGGAGGTAGAGATTGGCGCAGTAATACTCGTTGTATACGCCGACGCCCTTCAGGATCAGGTTCGTTACGATGGCCGGCTTGAGGAGCGGCAGGAGGATGGAGTAGAAAATTCTGAAATAGGAAGCTCCGTCCATGAAGGCGCTCTCGTCGAGGGAGACCGGCAGGTTCTCAAAGTATTGGATGTAAATGTAGATGGACATGACATCCGTGCCGCACATCATGATGATATAGCCGTACATGGTGTTAACCAGATGGAGGTTGGTCATGATTTCATACACCACGACCTGCATCGCGATGCCGGGAAGCAGGGCTGCAAAGGTGAACATGTTCCTGATCAGGGCATTGCCCGGGAACTTGAACCGGTTCAGGACGTAGGCCAGCTGTGTTCCGATAACGATGGAGCCCAACAGGACGAAGACCAGGATGATGAGGGAATTGCGGAAGGCCGTTCCCATGTTGGCGGTCTTGAAGGCCTCAAGGTAATTGGAGAAATTCAGCCAGTTGGCCGGCGGCGTCATGACGTTGGTCGTCTGATACTCCGTCGGGGTCTTGGCGGCCGTGATCACGCAGGATACGATCGGCAGGATAGCGATGAAGGAGCACAGAATCACGGACGCATACTTGATGATCTCCCAGATGATGGTCCCGGCGCGGTAATGATGTCTGACTTTCACTGCGGTATTCTTTGCCATGGTCATGCCCCTCCTTTCGCCTTTTTGGCTGCCGCCTTCTGGGCCTTCTTTCTCGCCCTGGCGGCATCGGCCGACTCATCGCCGGTATCCGCATTCCGGAAGATGTACTTAAAGAGGGCATCCTGGATGAACTTGGCGACGATGATGACGAAGAGGAGGAAGACAGCCATGGCGCTGGCCAGACCGACCTTCTGGCTGGTATGGGCGATGTCGTTCATGACGACAAAGAAGGTGCCCGTTCCATTGGCGCCGGATGTGATGACATACGGCGGCTCGAAGGCGGAGAGGGAGCCAGTGATGGAAAGAATGATATTGAGGGTGACGATGGTCTTGATGGACGGCAGGATGATGTGGCGGAATGTCTGCCATTTGTTGGCGCCGTCCAGCGAAGCAGCCTCGTAGAGAGTGTCGTCCACCGACATCATGGCGCCAAGGAAAAGGACCATGTTGGACCCCATATAACGCCAGATGGAGGTGAAGACAAGCGACCAGTTGTTGATTTTCTGGTCCTTGAGCCAGTAGGGCAGGTTCTCCAGGTCGAACCCGATGACCTGCAGGACAGTGTCCAGAACAAAGCCTCTGGTGTAGAAGAATTTGAAAATGAAGCCGATAGCGATGCCGTTGATCAGGTAAGGGAAGAAAATGAAGCCCTTCCACAGGTTCTCCCCTTTGACCTTAAAACAGAAGATGGTGGCCAGATAGAGGGCCAGCGCCACCTGGACGACAGAGCCGACCATGTAATAGAGAGAAAGCAGGAGGGTCCGGATAATGTCCGGTCTGGTGAAGACCTGGATATAGTTCCTCCAGCCTACGAATTTTCTCGGTCCGATATATTTCATATTATAGAAGCTGTACCGGATCATTTCCAGGAAAGGGTAATACGTGAAGAGAATGAGCAGAAAGAGCGGCACGATCGTGAACGCTATGATGACCTGCAGCTGCTTTTTCTTCCTGGCATTCCGGCCTTTTGATATTTCCATAAGTCACTCCTTGCTGGTTGCTTTGACAGAAGCCTTGCAAAAGCCCCATTTTAAGAGGGCATCGGGGACGATGAAAAAAGGGAATCAAGGACGGTCCGTTTTCATCGGTTTTGAGAAAAGGAATCGTCCCGGATTCCCTTTTTACACCCTGCCTCACCGGGCCGGATTCATCAGTAGAGGATCTCGACTCCATTGAGTTCCTGGGCATCCGTCCACTTGGCGTTCCAGTCTTCCATGATCTCGTCAAAGGTCATGTCGCCGTTGGAGGCATGCTCCACGATGGCCTGGACCTTCTTGTCACCGCCGCTGTTGAAGTTCAGCTCAGAGTCGGCGTTCAGAGTAGACATCAAATCCTCTTCTCCCTCCAGAGCCGGATCGTCGGACACATAATCGATGCCTTCGAAAGCTGCATAGAGTTCGGGATAATTGTTGTCAGCTGTTGAAATCGGAATACCTGCCTCATTGAAGGAGAAGCCGGACTTTTCAGTCATCCACTTGATGAATATCATGGCAGCCAGCTTGTTGTCGTCACTGGAAGATGCGTTGATCGCGAAGGCGTAGTCAGGGCCGGCGGAGGCATACTGGCTGCCACCCACGGTGATTGGGAAGCTCATGTAGCCGATATCCTCGGGGTGGTCGCCTGCGGCCTGCATCTGGGAGTAAGCCCAGCTGCCGAGGACCATGGTGCCGATCTCGCCCCGGTTGATCATACCCTTGCAGCCTTCCCAGTCGGTGGTGGTGTAGTCGTCTTCTGTCAGGCCTTCCGCGACCGCGTCATAGAGGACCTTGTAGACGTTGTAGGCGCCGCTGCCGTCGCCCGGATCGGAGAAGGGGTTGGCAGTGTGGGCCATCTTCTGGTTGGTGTAGGCGGCATCGCCTGTCGCTGTGCCTCCGATATAGGCATCCCAGGCGCCCATGGTCCAGCCAGCAGCATAGTTGGTGTAGAGCGGGATCGCGTCTGTCTTTTCTTTGATCAGCCTGAGGTCAGCGATGAACTCTTCGCCGGTCTTGGGAAGCTCTGTGATCCCCGCCTGCTCAAAGATCTTCTTGTTGTAGAGGACACCCTGGGCATTGGCCGTGCTCGGAATACCGTAGACAACGCCGCCGTACTGGGAGTTGGCAACGAAGCGGACCAGGGAGGATACCTCCTCAAGGCTTCCCATGGGCATGAAATAGTCAGCGTACTGGGAGCTGTCGATGGCAGGAATCATCATGACATCGCCCCAGTCACCGCCCTGCAGACGGAGCAGAGAGTCCTGGGCGTAATCGGTGATACCCTCGATATCCACCTCGATGCCAGGATAGGTCTCATGGAACGCATTCAGGTAGTCTGCCCAGGAGGTGCCGGGATAGGTATCCTGGAGCATATCCGTCCTGTGATTGAGCACCTTGATCGTAGCGGTGAGATCTGTTCCTGTCTCTCCGAGAACGACGGATGCGTAGCTAAGATCGCCCGCATCGACAGCCTCA
>CACXEL010000381.1 GCA_902766655.1 uncultured Lachnospiraceae bacterium
GATAAAAAGTGCCATCAGTTTTCTGCCGTATTGGGTCTCCGAGCAGCCGTCGATGCCGAGCCTCCGAAGCATTTTCCAGGGAAATGCCCGGTACATGGGCTCCGTCCTCTTCAGTGCCCAGATTTCCGCCCCCGTCACATAGCAGCGCTTCACTGGCGCGGAATCGATGGAAATGAACCCCGCCGTCTCCCCCGGATACTTCTCCATAAAGCACTGCGAGACGTAGCCGCCCATCGACTGCCCGATGAGGACCGGCCGTTCAATGCCTTCCTTCTCCAGGATCTCATGCAGCCAGATGGCCTTGTCCATGAGGCAGAAGTCCAGCCGGAAGGGCCTGGAGCACGCATGCCCCGGCGCATCCCAGGTCAGGATATTGAAATCCTGCTCAAATTCCTCGAACTGTTTGTCAAAGAGGCGGTGGTCCGCCGTCAGGCCGGGGAGAAAGACCAGGGTCCGTCTGTCCGGGCGGTATTCATTTGTCCAATAATGGATCGTGCCGCAGGAAGTGGTATATGTCTTCTCTGTCATCTTAAACCTCCTCTTGGAATCTGCGACGAAGGGCGGAATTTGGATTATCTGAAAGCGTCTGACACGCCATTTCCATGTCCCGCTCAAGTCTCCTCCCCGGACCTCCGAAGGTAGACGCTCTTCCAGAAATCCATCAGCGCCTGAAAGTCCTTCTCCATGGCGTCGGTATTCATTTCCCCGCGCTGGATGTACTCCCAGAGGCAGCCCTCCGAGGCCCAGTACATCTCCTTGTACATCATCTGAAGGTCGATCCCGGGTATGAAGTCCTCCGGATCCAGCTTCTCCAGCTTCTTGGCCGCGTGGGCACTCAGGTACTGCCCCATGCTCTTCTGGATGTCCGCGCTGACCTCCGGGTCCTTCTCGTAGAAGGCTCTGACCGCGAAGACGCCGATGTCAGGGTACTACCGCATGAGGCGTAGCTTGGCCTGCATCCCCCGGTCCATGCTGCCGAAGAGGTCCTTCTGCTCATAGGCGCCGCTCCGCGTCATCTCCTCCACCGTGATCCTGGCGCAGGTGTCCCAGAGGAAGAGATAGAGCTCCTTCTTGTTGTGAAAATAGTGAAAAAGCAGCGCCTTGCTGATGCCGGCCGCCTCCGCGATCTCACTCATGGGGCTTTTCTTATAGCTGTTCTGGGAAAATACATGAAAGCCCGCGTTCAGGATCGCCTGCTGCTTCTCCTTCGGCAGGGCATGGAACTTTGGATTCATCTCACGCCTCCGTTAACCGTATCGGTCAATACCATTGTATGGCCGTTGACCGTTTTTGAGAAGACCCCACATGAAAAACCCCTGCGGGCCGAGAAGACCGCAGGGTATTTTTTATAGACTATGCGTTATGTCAGGCAAGGCCTGTCCTCTCCATTCACTCGATACTCCTCACAACCCCCGAAAACAGGACCGACCCATCCCGCCCCGTCACGATGAAGAGGAAAGGCCTGTCGAAGACAAGATCCACCTCTTCATCCGGGATATCTGCGCCCGCATCGGCCAGAACCTCCGTGTACGCCGCACCGGTCACACCGTTCTCATCGATCTCCACCATGGCCGCGTGTTCCGCCTGGCTGATGAACAGATTCTCCTCATCCTCGGTGAGCGGTGTAAAGTCGGAAATATACGGGTCCAGCGCGTCCGTGATGCCAAGCCCGCGGATGGTACTCAGCAGATCCGTCTTCCCGCTCACCCGGAACTTCGGAACGGACAGATTGACGTGTGGGGAGGACCAGTGCGGATCATCGCTCCAGACAGTGGCCGAAAGGAGATCCGGGTCCGAGAGGAGATTGTTTACATTTGTCCCTTCCGCGGGCAGATAGAAGTACATGGAGCCGCTGTCCTGCAGACCGAGCCCGACGGAGGTAAATGTATCCGTCCGATAGACTCCCATCATGTCCGAGCGGTGCATCATATCCACAGTAGTATCGCCGTTAACGCCGTGGAAGGTCTCCTTCGTATTGTTCTCCTCCCGGAACTCATCGTTCCAGGCCGCCTTATAGTAGATGGTGGAAATGATGGCCAGCACGGTATCGCCGTTCAGCTTCATATCCTTGCTATATTCCTTCAGGAGCCCGCCGGTATTCTCGTCCGTCCACTCCCGAAGAGCCTTGTTCATCTCCTCCGATTCAGGGTCTCCCCCGAAAACAGAGGCATAGTAATTCTGCGCGACCTCCCGCAGCGTCTCCTCCTTGCATTCGGTCCCTTCGCGCAGCCAGAGAGAGTTGGCGAGAAGGCTTTTCAAGGTCGGCGTGTCGACGTAATTGCTCTCCCAGAGGGCCTTTACCTGCGTGCGCAGCTCCGCAAGATCCTTCACGTGCAGCATATCCAGGATCTGCTGCCGGGTATTGCCGCCTGTCACCTCCGACAGAACAGCGAAGGCCACATAGGTATTCAGCGGGGAGCAGACCGTATTCTCCTCATTCGAAGAGAGGATTTTCTCCATCCTCTCCTGATAATAGCCTGTCATACCCTGCCGATACTCTGCTGAGACCTCAATCTTCTGCCTGTAATCATCCCACCAGGCCCAGTGCACGTCACTCTCGGCATAGTCCTGGGCGGACATGTTTTCGGCGACCGCATCCGGGTAGACGGCGGCTGCCAGGACGAGGCCGCGAGGCATTCCCGGCGCCCCTTCCCCCGCTGCCGCGCCGGGACGAAACCGGGAAATCAGAACCGCCGCGATGAGACAGACCGCAGCACATGCCGCAAAGGTTCCCCATTTTCTCCACGCAGACATCTTTTTCCTTCCGGTATATTTCCCCGCCTCCTGTATTTTTGTCTCGTCCAGGTCTTCCAGAACTTCAAACAGTTCTTCCTTGTTCATATCGCGTACCCCCTTTCCGAGAGATGCTTCCGCAGCCTGCCCCTGATGCGGCTGAGCGAAACAGAAACATGGTTCTCACTCATGCCGCACCTTCCGGCGATCTCAGAGATACTGTCCGCATACCAGTATCGTAAAATGAACAGGTTCCGCTTTTCCGCCGGCAGGGAGTTCAGATACCGGTCGATTTCATCTGCCAGTTCCCTTCACTCATCCTCACGACATACATTGTATCATATTACAGTATAAAGCATAATTGCGAAGACATTCTTCTTCGTGTTCTCGGAGATCTTCCTGCCTGAGGACCCGACTACGGAGAGGGCGCCTCCGGATACGGCTGACTGACTGGAAAGGAAGGATAAACGATAATGATTGCCCGGTATGAATGCCGGGCGCACCACAGAAAACGCCTCTGAGCCAAAATGGTTCAGAGGCGTTTTTACAATTATGATTCGAATGTCTTGGCCACGGTCTGAAGAAGCTTTCGGATTTCAGGATGCCGCAGACATACCTTTTCGCATTTGCCGCACCGGATACAGTCGGAAGCGGCAGGTAAAAAGGCCCTTCTCATAGCAGGGGCGAACCTGAGGCGACAGGTGCCATGAAACGCGTATTTCGCTCACACGCTTGCACGCCCTCTTCGTTTTATGCACCTAGCTGTTTTCTGACTACTGCTGCAGCCCGTAAGGAGAAGCATCATCAGGACCAGCATAAGAGCAAATACCCGGATCCGGTCACTGAAGCGATTTTCCGAATTCATATGCCTCATCCTGTTCATCCCTCTTTTCGAAGGCCTCGCCGGAATCGGAAATGCCGCCGCAGAACAAGGTTCCTGCCAACTCTGCCTTTTCAAAGCAATCCACCCAGCCCTGGAGACCATTCACCGCTTTTTCGGGCGTGGTCTCTTCATCCTCTGCTGCTGTAGCAAGCATGTAGACCTTGCGGAATCGATAATCCGAAGGATACAGCGGATTCATCCGGTCCAGCAGTGTCTTCATCTGGCCGCTCATCTCGTAGTAGTAGATCGGCGTTGCAAACACGAGGGTGTCCGCATTTTTGACTTTCTCGGCGATCCAGACAGCGTCGTCTTTCAGCACGCACTTTTGTGTCTTCTGGCATGCAAGGCAGCCGATGCAGAACTTCAGGTCCTTGCCCTTCAGGCTGACGTGCTCCACTTCATGCCCTGCTTCCCGAGCGCCTTTGATGAGGCACTCTGCCAGGATATCCGAATTGCTCTTTGCCCGAAGACTGGTGGAAATAACAAGCACACTGCTCATACGATTCTCCTTCACTTAAGATACTCTGTGAAAAATGCCTCCAGCTTATCGAACGGAATGGCATCCTTGCCACCGCCGTCGTAGAGGTCAGTATGGACGGCACCGGGGATAATCATCAGTTCCTTGTTGTCCGTGTACTTGCTGTCCTTGATCATATCGGCATAGGCGTCGCGGGAAAAATAGCAGGAATGCGCCTTGTCGCCGTGAATCAAAAGGACGGCGCTGCGGATTTCATTTGAGTACTTCAGAATCGGCTGATTGACGAAACTCTCGCAGCCGATCACGTTCCAGCCTCCGTTGGAATTCAGAGAACGGGAATGATAGCCGCGTCCGGTCTTGTAATAATCGTAGTAATCTTTGACAAAGAAGGGCGCATCCTCCGGCAGAGGATCGACTACCCCGCCGCCCAGCTTGTATTCGCCGGCCTTCAGGTCCTCGAGTCTCTGGGCACACATAGCGGCCTTTGCCTGATATCTTGCCTCCTCGCTGTCGGCGGAATCGAAATAGCCTTTGGCATTCACACGGGTCATGTCGTACATAGTGGAAGCAACGGTCGCCTTGATACGGGTATCCAATGCTGCCGTATTGAGGGCCATGCCGCCCCAGCCGCAGATACCGATGATGCCAATGCGGTCCGGATCGACCTTCTCGTTCAGGGAGAGGAAATCCACCGCCGCCATAAAGTCTTCTGTGTTGATATCAGGGGAAGCCATGCAGCGCACATTGCCCCCGCTCTCCCCGGTGAAGGAGGGATCAAAAGCGATCGTCAGAAATCCGCGCTCGGCCATGGTCTGGGCGTACAGGCCGGAGCACTGTTCCTTGACGGCGCCGAAAGGACCGGAAACCGCGATTGCGGGAAGTTTTCCCTCTAAATTCCTCGGAACATACATGTCCGCCGCCAGCGTAATGCCATATCGGTTCACAAAGGTCACCTTGCTGTGATCGACTTTTTCACTCTTTGGAAAAGTCTTATCCCATCCGTCTGTGAGTACGAGTTCTTCTTTTCTGATCATGGTCTCAGTCTCCTTATTTCATTTTTTTACTGAATCGTTTTTGCTGTCTGCCGGATCAGAAAGTCCAGGCGATCCACCTTCCGCTGGCTCTCATGAAGCTCCTCCATCCGCCTGCACCGGCATTTTCGGAAGTACCGGATCAGGGCTTCCGGATTTCCTGCTCTGTAGAGCTGCTCTGCTGTTTTCATTTCCTCGCTTCCGCATCCGGCGTCCGAAAGGATTGTGAGGATTTTTTCCAGTTCTTCCTTCATCTTAAGGACTCTCCTGTATTTCTCTCTGCATACTCATTATAAGTATTATTTGACTGCTTTGCTAATTGTTATAATGAATATCGTGACATTCACAAACAGCATATCATAATTGTTTTTTCAAGTTCAGCCCATGCCGGAGAAGTTTGTTCTGAATGTCATCTGCTGCCGGCTATATATCCTCCACGTCAACGACGCGAAAGCCTTCTTCCATCAGAAGCTGAGCCGTTATGCCTGCGCCATTCACGAGCTTCCCGGCAAATGTCCCGTCGTACCGTTGCCTGACCCCGCAGCTGGGGCTTCTCGACTGCAGTACGATGAGGTCCGGCTTTTCACGCCGGGCAATCTCCAGGCACTTTTCAGCGCCGGCACGAAATTCTGCATCGACGATCCTGCCGTCCTTCGCGGTGACTACACCGTCAACAATCTCGGCAGGCACGCGCGGTGTGGGAAGTCCGCCCATCTGCTCCGGACAGACGGTAATGACTTCATTTTCCGTCATCAGGTGCAGGACCTTTTCATTCCGGTTGTTCCCGCCGTTGTACTTACAGTTCTCACCTGACAGGCAGGCGCTGACCATGATCTTCATCCTTATAGCTCCTTCAGCGTTATAGCCCCTATCTCAGAATTATTCGAAGCACCGCATCGGCCCCATCCGGAAGACAGCTTCCTATTCACAGAAAACGCAGGTCTTCCTTATAGCTTCCCGGAAAAGGCTCTGCGTTGCTATTCATTTATATGAATAATCTCGTTCAGTCATATGAATATGTATCTCTGAACCACAGGGATCTGGCTTTAACATATGTAACCAGATTCGCCGAATAATCAGCCCAGTCGAATCTGAAATCATTTGTTGCGAACATATGCTGCTCATATTTTGTGCCAGGTTCATGCACTGTGTCTTCTGTGTATCTTTGGAGATTATAGTCGGTCCCATGAGAGATAGCATTCAGTGGGATCAATTCCGCCCGGCAGGCAGAGAAGGCACGTATAGGTATAGATTTTTCTGTTAAATAATTCCCTGGCAGTTGCTTCGGTAACAAATACGTTGATTCGTGCCGGTAATCTGTTTTCATCCGACGGTTCCACCCACATTTTGACCTGTATGTCATCCAAGGCGACCGGAGTCACTTTTCCCCACTTTACTGCAAAAAAGGTGATACCAATGATGACCACCATTATTAGTACGATCACCACAATCTTATACAAATTGCGTTTTTTCATAACAAATAACACGTGTTTATCCTTATCCAAAATAAGTGATCAATTCAAACATATGTTGGCATGGCACATCCGTTAAATCTGCGTTCTCGAAATAAGCTCGATATGGAATCGGGATCGTCAGGTCCATCGCTATTTTATCACTATAATTAACTGCCAAGGGGGACAAAAAGGAGTATTTGATCCAGAATCAATTATCGCCTTCCGTTTCAGCAGCAGGATACACTTCCTCTGCCTGTGTGCATGGAAGACGTTCGCCCACAGCCAGACGAAAATGGTCTTCCGGCCCGCGTGAATCTCCACTCAATCCGTATACTGGGTGTGAGTTTCATCCTTCTCAATCAACTGAATATCATGATTCCAAACTGGCACATGCTCGTTCCCTTCACATCTGCTGACGCCGTCCAAAAGCTTTGTATCCCCTTCCAGACACGAATGATCAGGATCAGAGCCGCCGCCATGGCCGCGAAGAATGTAATCATAAAGCGCTTCCGCTTCTTCGCCACATTTTCCCGATCTGTCAGTCCCAATTCATAGACTATCTCCCGGACGGGCTTCGGGTAGAAATACAAACCGTTAAGTGCGTTGCTTCCCACGCCAATTTTCACCATCAGCGTAAACAAGGCGCAAAAGAGGAGCAGTTGCAGAACAATCATTTTGTCTCCTTCTTCACGCTCTTCACCTTAACTGCCTGACATTACTTCACACGGAGGCGGAAATCACAGCATTCGCCGCCTCTGCCCAAGGTTTGGGCCCTTTTGAATTCAACATGCTTCATATGTCCATAGCAGGCGTCATCGGACAGGCAGGCGCTTTTACAAAGCTCCGGACATCCCGCTGCAGTGAAGTATTGCTGATATGGACAGGCCATGATATCGATACTGATTGCGTCGCTTGTCATTTCATGGCATGTCAAAGCAAAACCGGCATCTTCGTTGAAAGAAGTAAGCAGCATCTTCCGGAAAACCTTCATGAACAGCCTCGGCAACCCGGGGAGCCTTGTTGCTTTATCAAGAAACTTTCCAATCGGCAGGGCATACTTCACGGTGGCGTCTTCCATGATCCGATAGGCGTCTTCTTTCGGAATGTGATCACAGATGCACAGATACAGCGCCGCGTTCATAAAGATCAGGTCGGTGTGCTGTTTGACTGCGGGCGGAAGA
>CACXEL010000382.1 GCA_902766655.1 uncultured Lachnospiraceae bacterium
GCCGCTGGTCGGTATGCTGATGCTCGGTAACCTCTTCCGCGAGAGCGGCGTCGTCCACCAGCTGACAGAGACCGCCTCCAACGCCCTGATGTACATCGTCGTCATTCTGCTGGGTACCTCCGTCGGCGCCACCACGTCCGCCGAGGCCTTCCTCAATGTCGCCACCCTCAAGATCGTCGTCCTCGGCCTTGTCGCCTTCGCCTGCGGCACCTTCGGCGGCGTCATGCTGGGCAAGCTCCTCTGCAAGCTCACCCATGGCAAGATCAATCCTCTGATCGGCTCCGCCGGTGTCTCCGCCGTGCCTATGGCAGCCCGTGTTGCCCAGAAGGTAGGCGCCCAGAACGATCCGACCAACTTCCTTCTGATGCACGCCATGGGACCCAACGTCGCCGGTGTTATCGGTACTGCGGTCGCCGCCGGTACCTTCATGGCTATCTTCGGAATCTGAGTCCGTTCCCGGCAGTCCGCCAAATGACGCCACTGTCCGGTTCGCTGGGCCTCCTGCCCGCTCTTGAGGGACATGGTCGGAAGGTGCATGCGGGACGGATGACATTCCACTACTGTGACATACATTACGAGGCGGCAGGCACATAAAGCCCGCCCCTCACCTTTGGAGGTTATAAAATGGCAGAAGTTGTTAAAAAACCTGTTCAGATCACAGAGACTATTCTCCGTGACGCGCATCAGAGCCTGATCGCCACCAGAATGACGACCGACGAGATGCTGCCGGCCGTTCCCATGCTGGACGAGATCGGCTACCGTGCCGTAGAGTGCTGGGGCGGCGCCACCTTCGATGCTGCGCTCCGCTTCCTCAAGGAGGATCCGTGGATCCGCCTTCGCAAGTTCCGTGAAGGCTTCAAGAAGACCAAGCTCCAGATGCTCTTCCGCGGCCAGAATATCCTTGGCTACAAGCCTTATCCGGATGACGTCGTCGAGTACTTCGTTCAGAAGTCCGTCGCCAACGGCATCGACATCATCCGTATCTTCGACTGCCTCAACGACCTGCGCAACCTGAAGACGGCTGTCGATGCCGCCAAGAAGGAAGGCGCCGAGGCCCAGATCGCCCTTTCCTACACCCTGGGTGATGCCTACACCCTTGACTACTGGAAGAACATCGCGCGCGAGATCGAAGAGATGGGCGCCGACTCCATCTGTATCAAGGATATGGCCGGTCTTCTGGTCCCCAAGGCTGCCAGCGAGCTCGTGACAGCCATCAAGGAAGGCTCCTCCCTTCCTATCGAAATGCATACTCACTACACCTCCGGTGTCGCTTCCATGACCTACATGAAGGCAGTCGAAGCCGGTGCTGACATCCTTGACTGCGCCATCTCTCCCTTCGCCCTGGGTACCTCCCAGCCGGCTACCGAGGTTATGGTCGAAGCTTTCCGCGGCACCGAGTTCGATACCGGTCTGGACCTGAAGAAACTGGCAGAGATCGCCGACTACTTCAGACCCATCCGTGAGAAGTATCTGGCCAACGGCCTCATGAACCCCAAGAACATGGGCGTCAACATCAAGACCCTCCAGTATCAGGTCCCGGGCGGCATGCTCTCCAACCTGACCAGCCAGCTGGCCAACTTCAAGGCTGAGGACAAGTTCTACGACGTGCTCGAGGAAGTCCCGCGCGTCCGCAAGGACATGGGCGAGCCGCCTCTGGTCACCCCGTCCTCCCAGATCGTCGGCACCCAGGCTGTTATGAACGTCGTCACCGGCGAGCGCTACAAGGTCGTTCCGAAGGAGACCAAGGATATGTTCCTCGGCCGCTACGGTAAGTCCACGAAGCCCTTCGATCCGGAAATCCAGAAGAAGGTCATCGGCAACGAGACTCCCATCACCTGCCGTCCGGCCGATATGCTCGAGCCCAAGCTGCCCGAGTACGAGAAGGCCATCGCTTCCTACAAGCAGATGGATGAGGATGTCCTCACCTACGCCCTCTTCCCGGAGGTCGCCATGGACTTCTTCAAGTACCGTGATGCCCAGCAGACCGGCGTGGACGCCAAGTCCGCCGACACTGCCAACAAGGCGTATCCGGTATAAGACAAATGACGACAATTTCCCGGCGCGGCCATACGGAAATTGCCCATAAACAGTAACTGTGCGCCAGCCGAGCAATCGACTGGCGCTGCTGTTTTCGAAAAGACACGGGGCCGCCGGGACTTGACAGGTGTACCGCGGTCTTTGATGAAACCAATGACGTCTGATGCGGACGGCTGAGCCGTCCGCCTTATGAGAAAGAGGTAAGAACATGAGCTTTATTGGGAGTGCCCTGATCGGGGCTGTCCTCATTTCCGCCGTCGCCCTGCTTTTTGCCTACACCAACAACCATCGCGGAGACTGAGAGGATAGTACTTGAGAGAAATCGTGATCATAGGAGCAGGTGCAGCCGGCATGATGGCCGGTGTTCTTCTTGGAGAGAAGGGCCTGCATGTGACTGTTTTCGAGAAAAATGAACGCCTGGGCAAGAAGCTCTACATCACAGGCAAGGGCCGGTGCAACTTCACCAACGACTGCAGCCGGGACGAATTCCTTGCCGCCATGGTCTCGAACCCGCGTTTTATGTACAGCGCGCTGGACACCCTGGATCCCCAGGGTGTGATTTCGCTGTTCGAAGGATGGGGCCTCAAGACAAAGGTGGAGCGGGGCAGGAGGGCCTTTCCCGCCTCGGACAAGTCGGCCGACGTCTTGGACATGTTCCGCCGCCAGCTCAGGAAGAACCACGTGGAGGTCGTCCTGAATGCCGAAGTGAAAGAGGTGATTCTCGAGGAGGGCCGGGCGCGCGGAGTGAAGATCCTGGTGGACGGCAGGGAGAAGGAAGCGAGAGCGGACGCCGTGATCGTGGCGACCGGCGGCCTCTCTTATCCCTCCACCGGCTCCACCGGCGACGGCTACCGCTTCGCGCGGGAGGCAGGCCTCAGGGTCACGGACATGCGGCCTTCCCTGGTCTCCCTGGTGTGCGCCGAGGAATACTGCAAGGACCTCCAGGGCCTGTCCCTGAAGAATGTCGCCCTCCACATAAAGAGCGGCAAAAAGGAGGTCTACTCCGAATTCGGCGAGATGCTCTTCACCCACTACGGTATTACCGGTCCCCTGGTCCTGACAGCCAGCGCGCGAGTCGGTGGTATGATTGGCGCGAAGCCCCTCACCACCTGGATCGACCTGAAGCCGGCGGTGACGGAGGAGACGCTGGATGCGCGGCTTGTCCGCATTTTCGAGGAAAATAAGAACAAGACCCTCAGAAACGTTCTGGGCGAGCTCTATCCCTCCAAGATGATTCCCGTCATCCCGGCGGTGGCCGGCGTGGATGGGGAGAAAAAGGTCCATGACGTTTCGAAGAAGGAGAGGGAGGCCCTGGTCCGGGTGACCAAGCACCTTCCGCTGACCCTCACTTCCCTGCGGCCCTTCTCCGAGGCGGTCGTCACCCAGGGCGGCGTCTCCGTGAAGGAGGTGTCGCCGGCCACCATGGAGGCGAAAAAGGCGGAGAACCTCTACTTTATCGGCGAGGTCCTGGACCTGGACGCCGTGACCGGAGGCTTCAACCTTCAGATCGCCTGGTCCACGGCGGCTGTCTGCGCGGCGGCAATTCTGGACAAAGCGGCACAGGAGGATGAAGGGCAGGCCGACTGACGGCATAGACATATGACAGCATAATGAAAGAGGAGGCACAGGGGAATGAATATAGCCATTGACGGGCCGGCCGGCGCCGGCAAGAGCACCATCGCGAAGCAGGTGGCCAAAAAGCTGGGCTACATTTACGTGGATACAGGCGCCATGTACAGGGCCATGGCCCTCAACATGATCATGAAGGGCGTCGATGTGTCGGATCCGGCCGCCATCGAGGCGGCA
>CACXEL010000383.1 GCA_902766655.1 uncultured Lachnospiraceae bacterium
CGGGCACCATGAGCCCCTTCCAGCATGGGGAGGTCTACGTGACGGAGGACGGGGCGGAGACGGACCTGGACCTTGGCCACTATGAGCGCTTCATAGACGAGAACCTGACCAGGTATTCCAACCTCACCAGCGGCCGGGTCTACTGGAACGTACTGAATCGCGAACGGAAAGGAGAGTATCTGGGACAGACTGTCCAGGTGATTCCCCACATCACGGACGAGATCAAGCACTTCGTGTATATGGGTGCCAGGGACACCGGAGCCGACGTTCTGATCACAGAGATCGGCGGTACGATCGGCGATATCGAGGGCCAGCCTTTCATAGAGGCCATCCGCCAGATCTCTCTGGAGCAAGGGCACGAGAACTGCCTGTTCATCCATGTGACGCTGGTCCCATACCTTTCGGGATCGAACGAGCACAAGTCCAAGCCCACCCAGCACTCCGTCAAGGAGCTCCAGTCCCTCGGGATCCATCCGGACATCATCGTGACCCGGGTGGACCGCCCGCTGGAGCAGAGCATCAAGGACAAGATCGCCCTCTTCTGCAACGTCAAGAGGGACTGCGTGATTGAAAATGACACCATGGACTGCCTCTACGAGGCCCCTCTCATGCTCCACAGCCACGGCCTCGACACCGTTGTCTGCCGTGAGCTCGGCCTGGAAGGTGAGATGAGAGGCCTGGCGGAATGGGAGGAGATGGTCAGAAGGATCCATCATCCGGCCCTGCACGTCACGATCGCCATCGTCGGCAAGTACGTAGGCCTCCATGACTCCTACCTCTCCGTGCGCGAGGCCCTCTACCACGGAGGCTACGCCAACGACGCCGAGGTCGAAGTGCTCTGGGTGGATTCGGAGACTCTGACAAATGAGAACATCGCCCGATCCCTCTCCGGCGCGGATGGCATTCTGGTCCCCGGCGGCTTCGGCGCCCGCGGCATCGAGGGCATGGTCCTGGCCTGCCGCTACGCCAGGGAGAACGATATCCCCTACCTGGGCATCTGTCTGGGCATGCAGGTCTCCGTCATCGAATACGCCCGGAGCATATTGGGACTGGCCGATGCGGACAGCCGGGAATTCGCGGAGAACGGACAGCACTGTGTGATCGACCTCATGGAAGACCAGGTCGGCGTCCTCAGGAAGGGAGGCACCATGCGGCTCGGCGCCTACCCCTGCCTGGTGAAGCCGGCTACCATGCTGGAGAAGGCTTATGGGACGGATCTCATTTCCGAACGGCACAGGCATCGCTTTGAGTATAACAATGAATACAGACAGCCTCTGGAGGAGGCCGGGCTCACAGTCTGCGGTACTTCGCCGGACGGCACACTGGTCGAAGCGGTGGAGGCTTCCGCGAACCGTTTTCACGTGGGCGTTCAGTTCCATCCGGAGTTTAAATCAAGACCCGACAAGGCCCATCCGCTCTTCCGGGAGTTCATCCGGGCGGCTCTTTTGTAAAGCTGTTCCTTCCTCTCATGGCCGGAAGAAAGGTCAGAAGGGGCCGGACAGGAGGCTGCTGAATAGTTACAATGACCTTTGCAGGTGTGAGAGACGGTTCTCCGCCTGCTTTTTTATCCCGGAAGCGGATACTGGTCCACCTGTGCGACAGAGGCCTTAAGGCAATCCCTAAATGAGCCATGGCTCTGGCACTAGCCGCTGGAGACATGTATAATAGTAAAAACAGTTACTCGACAATATGAGGAAGGGCCGCATATGCTTTCATATCTTGACGTGCACTCCACGGACCCGGCCTTCAACCTGGCCCTGGAGCAGTACATTTTCGACGCCCTGCCGCGGGATGGGATCTTCTTCCTGCTCTGGCAGAACGACAGGGCAGTCATAGTCGGCCGGCACCAGGACGCGCTGGCTGAGATAAATGAAAACTATACCCGCTCCCACGGCATCCGTGTTGTCCGGCGTCTCTCGGGTGGCGGCGCCGTCTACCATGACCTGGGAAATCTCAACTACAGCTTCATTGCCGACGCATCCGACGCCGGGAAGCTGGATTTCAGCCGATTCCTGAGGCCGGTGCTCAGGACCCTGGCTGACCTGGGAATCGAGGCGGAGCTGAACGGCCGCAACGATATCACAATCGGCGGAAAGAAAATCTCCGGAAACTCTCAGTACATTCGAAAAGGCCGCCTCCTCCAGCACGGAACGATTCTGTTCGATTCCGACCTTGATGCGGTTGACCAGGCTCTTTGCGTGGACGGGGACAAGCTGAAGACCAAGGGCATCCGGTCGGTCAGGAGCCGCGTGAGTAATGTGCGGGACCATCTTCTGCGGGATATGAGTCTGGAAGAGTTCAGGCACATGCTGCTTGAGAAGGTTCTCGATGAGATGCCGGGCCAACTTCTTGAGCTCTCACAAAGCGACCTGGCGGCGGTAAATGCCATCCGTGCGGAGAGATATGACAGCTGGGCGTGGACTTTTGGAGAATCATTCGGAACCCCTGATAAGGCAGAGCCGGAGCGGGTCGAAGGCTGCGGGCTGGTGGAGGTCCGCATTTTCCTGGAAGGCGGCAGGATTTCGGGGGCCTCCTTTCAGGGCGACTTCTTCAGCCTTGCGGACCCGCAAGAGCTGGCCGGGCGGCTTGTCGGGCTGAGGCCGGAGCGGGAGGAGTACGCGCAGGCCCTGGCGGGTGTGGATGCGTCGCGGTATATCGCGGGGCTCAGCACGGACAAGCTCTTGGAAATTCTCTGCAGCTGAAGGGAGGAAATGGTTATGTGTGATTGCATTTTCTGTGACAGGGACCGGATCAAAACGGACTTTGTCTACGAGGACGACCTGGTGATGGCTTTTCTGGATATGGATCCGATCAATGAGGGGCATGTGCTTCTGGTCCCCAAGGCCCATTATCTGGACGCCGACGAGATGCCCGACGAGCTTCTGGACCGCATTATGCTGGTCTCGAAGAAGATCGTCGCCGCCATCAAGGAGGTCTATAAGCCGGACGGGTATTCCGTGATGCAGAACGGCGGGGCCTTCAACGATATCGGGCACTACCACATGCACATTTTTCCGAGGTACAGGGGTGATGGCTTCGGCTGGACTTACGGAAATGACAGGAAGCCCGTGAACGCTGAGATCGCCCGGCGGATCAGGGAGAAGGTATCC
>CACXEL010000384.1 GCA_902766655.1 uncultured Lachnospiraceae bacterium
CACCACCAGGACGGCGGAGAGAAGCTGGGAGACGGGAATCGTCGTACCTGTGAGGAGCAGCTGATCAGTCCGCAGCCTCTCGATGAAGAAGCGCCCGATGCCGTAGCCCGTCAGATAATACAGGAAGAGCTGCCCGTTATAGCGGGTCCTGTTCCGGTAAAGGAAGAGGAAAATGAGAACACCACAGTTCCAGAGGCTCTCGTAGAGAAAGGTCGGGTGGACCTGGATGAACTGAATCCCGTCGATCTCAGCAACGTGGGCCCACATTTCCTCCGTGATCTCATTCTGACGGACCGCCGAGACCGGCAGCTGCATGGCGAAGAGATTGTCCGTGTAGGCGCCGAAGGCCTCACGGTTGAAGAAATTGCCCCACCGCCCCAGGATCTGCCCGATGGGGATACCCATAACGACAGTGTCCAGGATGGTGCCGGCCCTGATCTTCTTGATCCTGCTGAAGCAGAGCAGGGAGATGGTGCCGACGATGAGACCGCCGTAGATGGCCAGGCCGCCCTGCCTGATGTTGAAGACGCTCATCAGATTGTCCTTGTAGGCATCCCAGGCGAAGACCACGTAGTAGATCCGCGCCCCGATCACGCCGACAAAGAGGGTCACAAGAACAATGTCATAGTAGGCGTCCGGGTCCTGCCCGGTGGCCGCCGCCCGCCTGGTCGCCGCGCCAAGTCCCAGCATCATGCCGATGGCGATCACAATCCCGTAGTAGGCGATGGTGAAATCCCCGAAGAGGGTGATGTTCTTCCCCACATGCTCCAGGAAGATGCCCAGGTTGGGGAAATTGATCATATAATCCATAAGCCCTTATCCTCAGACGTTGAAGCGGAAGAGGACAACGTCGCCGTCCTGGATGACATACTCCTTGCCCTCGATGCGGATGAGGCCCTTCTCGCGGGCAGCCGCGTAGGATCCGGCCGCCAGGAGCTCCTTGTAGTTGATGCACTCGGCCTTGATAAAGCCGCGCTCGAAATCCGTGTGGATCTTGCCGGCAGCCTTGGGAGCCTTGCAGCCAATCGGGATCGTCCAGGCCCGGGTCTCGTCCTCGCCGGTGGTGAGGAAGCTCTGCAGGCCCAGCAGGTGGTAGCTGGCCGCGATCAGCTTCTCAAGGCCGGACTTCTCGATGCCAAGGTCCGCCAGGAACTCTGCCTTCTCCTCGTCGTCCAGCTCGGCGATCTCCTCCTCGATCTGGGCGGAAATGACAAACACTTCGCTCCCCCTGGGCGCAGCCAGCTCCCGGACCGCCTTCACATAGTCGTTGGAGGCGCCGTCATCGGCCAGATCACCGTCTGCCACGTTGGCCGCGAAGATGACCGGCTTGTCGGTGAGGAGGTCCAGAGACTGTCTGAATTTCTCAGCCTCGTCGTCGGCCGTCTCGAAGGTGATGGCGAGCTGTCCGTCCTCCAGGTGCTTCTTGATCTCGCGAAGGACGTCGTACTCTTTTTTGGCGTCCTTGCTGGCGCCGGCCTTGGCCGTCTTGGCCACCTTGGCGATTCTGCGCTCCAGGACCTCCAGGTCGGCGAAAATGAGCTCGATCTCGATGGTCTCGATATCCCTCACCGGGTCCACGCTGCCGTCGACATGGATGACGTTGTCGTCGTCAAAGCAGCGGACGACGTGCACGATGGCGTCGCACTCGCGGATGTTGGCCAGGAACTGGTTGCCCAGACCTTCGCCCTTGGAGGCGCCCTTGACAAGACCGGCGATATCCACGAACTCGATGGTGGCCGGCGTGACCTTCTTCGAGTGAGAGAAGTCACCCAGGAGCTTCAGCCGTTCGTCCGGCACCGCGACGATCCCCACGTTGGGCTCGATGGTGCAGAAGGGAAAGTTGGCGGCCGCTGCCCCGGCCTTGGTGAGGGAATTGAAAAGGGTGCTCTTGCCTACGTTGGGGAGGCCGACGATACCTAATTTCATCTATTTATCTATCTCCTGCTTTTATTTAAATTCTGACATCAAAAAACCTGTCGGCTACGATTATAGCAAACAGGTTTTTGTTTCACAAGGCTAAGCCACAAGAAATGGCCTGTCCCCCTGTGCCAAGTTCTTTTCCGTCAGACGGACTTCTCAATGACCTGCCGGATCACTTCCCCGCTGTCCCCGTCGATGCAGACCGATTGCTTTTCGATCCGGACCGGACAGTAGGCCTCGTTATAGTTGAGGCAGGCGTAGACAGCCTGCTTGTTGTCATTTGTCATCTGCCAGAAGGGGTACTTGATGATGACCGGGGTGTTCAGGCCGACACCGATTTCAAGGAAGAGAAGGTGCATCCCCTCGTGTCTGCAGAGGAAATCAGCATAGGCAGCAGAGGCCTTGTGCCAGCCTTCATCCTCCACAAAGGAGTCGTCGGACCTCAGGTTCATAGTCAAATGAGACCCGTCATCCGGACACGTGGGAACCAGCTCGGCCGGAAGTCTCATGGAAAGCCCTCCGTCCTTCGGCGGCTCAAAAATGCCCTCCTCATCCCGCACAAAGCCCTGGGCCTCCATCGCCCGCATGACCCAGTCTTCATTGTCATAGGTCTTTCGGATCTCAGGGTTCACACTCTGAAAGAGGCCGTAATCCCCCTGGGTATAGAACAGCCGCTTTTTGTCGAATCCGGCCCGCTGGAACTGGTGGTCCACGTTGGTCGTGATCACGAAGTAATCCTTGTCACCCACCAGCGCAAGGAGGTCCTCATAGACCGGCTTCGGTGCCGGGACATAACGGTTATAGTAGATGTGGCGCGCCCACCAGGCCCACCGGGTCTCCGCATCCGGGAAGGGATAAAAGCCGCCGGAGTACATATCCCGGATCCCGAACCTATCCGCAAAATCCCCGAAATACCTGAGGAAGCGGTCGCCGCTGTAGATAAAACCGGCGGATGTGGAAAGTCCCGCCCCGGCGCCGATCACGATCGCGTCCGCCGTCTCGATCTCTTCTTTAAGGCGCGCAATCGCAGCTTCGCGGGAAAGCTCCCCGGTCGTCAGGCCACCCCTGAAGCGGCTGACGGCGCTGATTCCCCTGCCAATTGTCTCCCTGTACCCGTCCGGGAGCTCATCGTAATTCTTTTTCATAGTATGCCTTGTCCTCATTTTTGAAAACATTGAAAATCACCCTCTCCATGGCATCCGGATGTGCCGTCAGCCAGTCCGTCACGGTCTTCACCGCGATCTCCGCAGCCCGCCTGTTCGGGAAATGAAAAACACCGGTCGAGATACAGCAGAAGGCCACCGACCATATGCCATTCGCCAGACACAGGTCAAGCGTGTTTTTGTAACAGTCAGCCAGGTCCTGCTCCAGGTCCTTCGTCAAAAAACCGGTCACGATCGGGCCGACGACGTGGACCACATGCTTCGCCGGAAGATTATATCCGCCGGTCAGCATGGGCACGGCGGTGGGCTGCTCATAATCGGGGCCGAACTTTTCCCGGAGAGCTTCCATCTGCCGGCTGCATTCTTCCCGGAGCTGGATTCCCGCGAAGGTGTGGATGCAGTTGTCTATGCAGGTGTGCATGGGCACGAAGCAGCCCAGCATCTGGGAGTTGGCCGCGTTCACAATGGCGTCCGCCGCGAGGCGGGTGATGTCGCCCTGCCAGATGGAGATGCGGTCGGCGTATGGATGCCGGCTGCCCTGGTCTGCAACTGTCGGGATATCCGCGACCTGCACGACCCCGTTCTCCCTGTTCCGTTCCAAGAGGTATTCATCCTGCACGGAGAGGACCGGCTGCGGCATCATCCTCGGCATCCGCACATTCATGAGGGACCTGAGGAGGCGTTTTTTGCCTTCGGTGTCCGCCGGCGTTATGGGGAGTCTCTGCCCGGTCATCCCGGCGTAGTCCTCCTTGAATTCTTCGACCAGGTAA
>CACXEL010000385.1 GCA_902766655.1 uncultured Lachnospiraceae bacterium
AGCTGACTGCTACTAATAGGACGAGGGCTTGACCAATAAGATTTAGAGAGCGGTCAGGATTTCAAATCAGCTGGACGGAATGCTCGCATTCCGGACAGGGGATTTGAAAGACCGGACATTGACGAAGTCAATGTCATGAGCAGCGCGCAGCGGTGCGAATGACCGCTCGCCAGTCCCGAAGCTCGGCAAATATCCGAGCGAATCGACATTCGTAGAAATGTCAGTCGGGAAGCGAACGACCGCTCGAAATATCCAAGGTCGGTAAAAGAACAGGTTCTGCAAGTATTGTATATGCGGTTTTGAGGGTACGCCCCCGTACACCACCTGACCAATCTCAGGTGGCCTTTTCTTATATAATAGGGGAATCCTCTAATGGTAGGAGAGCGGTCTCCAAAACCGTCAATGGGGGTTCGACTCCCTCTTCCCCTGTTTGTAAAAGAACCTTTCGTTGAAAGGTTCTTTTTTTATATTCTGTCATCATGGCCGGGAGGATTCTGCATATTGGCATTTTATACTGATGAAATACTACAGCATGGGAGAAATCTGTATTCTGGTACATCCTTGATTTTTGCCCTTATCAGACAATTCCCACCTATTTGTCTCTTCTAATCATCAGCAAAAACGTTTAAAATAAACTATATTTCTGATTTTAGTGCAGGGTACATCTCTGCTCCGGAGAGGATCCTTCAGTTTTGGAAAAGTTCAGCGTCAAAAAACCGTTCACAATCCTGGTCGCCGTCATTGCCGTCATAGTGCTTGGCATTGTATCTGTCCTTAATATGCCGTCCGACCTCCTTCCCGAGCTCTCGCTCCCCTATCTCATGGTGGTTACCGTCTATCCCGGGGCCAGCCCTGAGCGGGTGGAGGCGGAAGTCAGTGAGCCCATGGAGAATGCCCTGGGCACTATTTCGCATGTAAAAAATGTTTCCACCGTCAGCTACGAAAATTATTCCCTGACTCAGCTGGAATTCGAGGACGGGACCGATATGGACAGCGCCATGGTCAAGGTCTCGAGCGCCATTGACCAGCTTTCCGGCAACCTGCCGGACGAGTGCGCCACGCCCAATATTCTGGAAATCAGCATGGATATGATCGCCACCATGTACGTGGCGGTGGAGCTGGACGGCGCGGATATCTACGAGCTGACCGATTATGTCACGCGCGACGTCCAGCCGTATCTCGAGAGAGTGGAGGGCGTGGCTTCCATTTCCAATATCGGCTTGGTGGACCGGACGGTCCAGGTGGAATTAAATAAGGAAAAAATCGATGAGCTCAACGAAAAAATCCTTATGATGGCTTCGGATGAGCTGGCGGAAGCCTATGACAAGCTTCAGGATGCCAGAAAGAAAGTCGAGGAGGGACAAGAGGAGGTCTCGGAGCAGCAGGAGAACTTCGGCGAAAATCTGGCAGCCGGAATCTTCGACGAGCTGGATGAGCCCGCTGCAGAGATGGCCGAATCCCTTCAGGGGCAGATCTATACCCTGATCGGCAGGCTGAACAGCCTTGCCGCTACCGTCAATTCATATCAGGAGGCCATCAACGCCCCCCTGGAGCAGGCGGCCCAGGATGCGAGGGCTGCCTATGATGAAGGCTACGATAAGGCGGTCGCTCTTCGGGAAGCTGCAGACGCAGCCTACCAGGTCTATCTGGATGCCAGCGATGCGGTCGCAGCAGCCGGGGAGGAAGCGACGGAGGAAATGCTTGCCGCTGTCGAGACTGCCTGGGAGGAATACGAGGCGGCGAGTTACGCCGCGGATGTCGCCACCAAGGAGGTGGAATATCTGGCCCTGGCGCTTGATATGGCCCTGGCAGGGGCCTCCGGCAAAATTGACACATCAACGCTTTCTGCTGATATAAGTTCAGTCGTTTCCCAGCTTTCCTCGGCGGCCGGCGCCATTGACGGAAGCTCCATGCGGGCGCTTGCCTCCGCGGCCTCCACCGTGAGCGGAATTCTGCCCAGGGTAAGCTCCATTCTCGCGATTGCGGACGGTATGGGCGGCAGTGTGCCTTCTGTATCCGGCGACGTTTACGGGGCCCTGTACTCCGTGTCCGCCGCATTGGATAATGTCCCGGATGTCATGGACACTTTGGAGGAGACCTTTGCGGCCCTGACCCAGGGCCAGCTGGATGCCGCCGTCGGTTTTTCCTCCGTCACGGGTCAGCTATCCAGTGCGCAGAGCGCACTGGACCAGGCAATGGAACAGTATGAGTCAGCCCGCAAAAAGGCCCTTGAAAATGCGAACCTGGACGCCCTCCTTACCGTCCAGAACCTGGCCGGTATGATCTACGCTCAGAATTTCACCATGCCGGCCGGCTATATTGACGACGAGAATGACAACTCCTGGCTCCTGAAGGTCGGCGATGAGTTCGAGACTGCGGACGACATTTCGAATGCCCTTCTCTGCGACATCGACGGAATCGGCACGGTCCGCCTGACGGACGTGGCGGATATCACCGTGATTGATAATTCGGACTCCACCTATTCCAGGCTGAACGGGGAGGAGGCTGTCGTGCTCAGCATCTATAAGAGCTCCTCTTCCGGCACGAACGAAGTCTCCCGTGATATCAATAAAGAGATGAAGGCCCTCATGGAAAAAGAGAGCCGCCTCCACATCGTACCGCTCATGGACCAGGGCCAGTATATCACCTTGATTGTGAACGATATTGTCCAGAGCATGCTGATCGGCGCTGCCCTGGCCATCGTGATCCTGGCCATTTTCTTAAGGGACCTGCGCCCGACCCTTCTGGTAGGCATCAGCATTCCCCTGTCGGTCCTCTTTGCCCTGGTCCTCATGTACTTCACGGACATGTCCCTCAACATGATGACCCTTTCGGGTATGTCGCTCGGCATTGGTATGCTGGTGGACAACTCCATCGTCGTCATTGAAAACATATTCCGGCTCCGGTCCCGTGACGTGGCGGCTCCCAGGGCCGCCGTCCAGGGTGCCCGTCAGGTCTCAGGCGCGCTCGTGGCTTCGACCCTGACCACCGTATGCGTATTCTTCCCCATGGTATTCACCAACGGTACGGTAAGGAAGCTCCTTGTGCCGCTGGCCCTGTCCATATCTTTCTGTCTTCTGGCCTCCCTGGTGGTGGCCCTGACGGTCGTGCCGGCGGCCTCCAGCACCATCTTCCGGACCATGCGAACGAAATCCGACTCTGCGGGGAACAGAGTCTACGATCTTTACAGCACAACGCTGAGATGGTGCCTTAAGCACAAGCTGGTCAGTATTCTTGTCCCCGTAGTCCTTCTGGGAATCTGTATCGCACGGCTCATCTCCATGGGTATCGTCATTCTGCCGGAGATGACAGGCAACAATATCCAGGTGACCATCGTGACTCCGGAGACGGATGACCGCCAGACATCCTACGCGAAGGCCGGGCAGGTCATGGAGGCCGTGGTCAATCTGGAGGGCGTTCTGGATGTCGGCATCATGGACTCGTCCAGCACGACAGGTCTTATTTCCAGCTTTGCGGGGAACTCGGATTCCTATGGCGCTTACGTCTGCTATGTGACCATGGAAGGCGGCATGGATGACGCGGCGGCTGTGAAGGACCTCTGCAGCCGGATCGAGGAGGCCACGTCGGGGCTTGCCTGCGAAGTCAGGGCCAGCGCAGGCGGTATGAGCGACATGGGCGCGCTCATGTCCTCCGGCCTCACCGTCAATATCTACGGGGATGACCTGGAGGAGCTCGTAGACGTCAGCGAGGACGTCATGGGCTTCGTAGGGCAGGTGGAAGGCTTTGAGAACATTTCCAACGGAACGGAGGATGCGGAGCAGACGCTCCATCTGGTGATCGACAAGGACAAGGCCATGGCGGCGGGCATCACGGTGGCCCAGATCTACGCGGCGATCGCCGAGCGGATGACGACGTCGGCCAATTCCACGCGGATCACGTCGGGCGGTTATGAGCTCGAGGTCGTGATCATGGACAATTCCCGCAGGCTCACCAGGGAGAATATTCTGGACCTGGAGATCGAGGGGATGAGCATGACGGGCCAGTCCGGCATGGATGCGTCCGGCTTTGACGGGCTTTCCTTCGACATGGGCGGGGAGAGTGAAGAGGGGATGTCCGCTTTCGATTTCTTCGGAGGAGATCCCGAGGAGTCTGAGGATGAAGTGGATCCCGCCGGGGAGACGGAGTCCACGGTGTCTGAAGACGCCGCAGAAGCAGACGAACAGGAAAATGAAGAGCCGGAAGCGGATACAGCAGACAGCAAAAAAGCCGCCCCGACAGAGGCGGCTCAGGAAACGGATGCCGGAAGTGATGCTGAGGATCCTGACGAGGAGGCAGCTGACGAGGAGGCCGCGGAAGAGTCGACGGTACACACGCTTGGCGAGTTCGCCTACCTGGAGGAGACCGAGGCCCTGTCGCGGGTGACCCGGAAGAACCTGACCCGCTACCTGTCGGTGTCGGCCTCGACCGCGGAAGGCTATAACACGGCCCTCCTGTCCAGAGAGCTCACGGAAGTGATGGCCGATTACGAGCCGCCCTTCGGTGTCCGGATCGAGATCGAGGGCGAGACCAGCCAGATCAATGACATGGTGGAGCAGATGATCAAGCTCATGCTGCTGGCCCTGCTTTTCATCTACCTGGTCATGGTGGCCCAGTTCCAGAGTCTCCTTTCACCCTTCATTGTCATGTTCACGATTCCGCTGGCCTTCACCGGCGGTATGCTGGGGCTCATTTTCGCGGGTGAGCAGCTGTCCATGCTCTCCCTTATGGGCTTCCTGATCCTCATGGGCACGGTCGTCAACAACGGCATCGTCTTCGTCGACTACACCAATCAGCTGCGGCTGGGCGGTCTTGAGCGGGAGGATGCCCTCGTGGCTACCGGCACGACCCGTATGCGTCCAATCCTCATGACGGCCCTGACCACGATCCTGGCCATGATGAAGCTGATCTTCGGCCAGGGAATGGGCTCCCAGATGGGCAGCGGCATGGCCATCGTCATCGTGGGCGGTCTTGCGTACGCGACGCTCATGACCCTCTATATCGTGCCGATCATGTATGACATCTTCTTCAGGAAGCCGCCGCTGAACGTGGACGTGGGTGACGATCTGGACGATGCGCCGGACGACGCCGAGGAGTTCCTGAAAAAGCTCCGCGGTGCCGGGAAGGCCTGAGAGGGATGGGGCAGGCCGATCCGCCTGCCCGCCCGGACCCCTCAGGGAGGCAGTGGCAGACGAGCCGCCGAACTGGTCAGTTCCGCCTGTCTGCCTCAGGGAGTCGGTGGCAGGTGAGCCGCGGAACCGCTCAGATCTGCTCCCCCGGTCTTCCCTCGATGACGCCGGAGAGGATGATTTCCTGACTGCCCACCCTCAGGGAGCGCAGAACCAGCATTTCCCCCCGGCGGGAGAGAATACGTTCGCCGGTCAGATGAATCACAGTCAGTCTGTCCTCGGTGTTGTAGTCCTCGGAGACTATGACGCCGGGGGCACTTTTTGTCAGCATTTTCCTGAAGTCCCGCAGGATGGCGGGCAGGAGGACGGAGGAGGATCGTTTGGCCCGCTCCGGTCCGTAGACGGGAATCAGGGCCAGTTCAAATTGAATTCTCCAGGGAATGGCGGGCATGGCAGGTGTTCTCCTTCCGGACAGCCGGCTTTCCGCCGGCTTTTTTTTACAGTATAAAGGAAATGAGGACCGCACGCAAAGAATTTCATCCTCCCGCCCCTGTTTGGAATACATTTTCCCGGCAAAGTTGCGAGCAGCAGTGATGGGCCTTATTGTCTGATAATTCATAGTGTGGTAGAATATTAAAAGAATAACTCTTGTTCTGCGGAGGGAAAGGAGCTTCATATTATGGATAATCTGGTGAATGATCAGGGCTTTTTGGATAAGGTCCTGCAGGATACCGGGCTTGGTATCATCATATGGGACATGGCCGGCGGCAGGGTCCTTCGCGCCAGCGAACGGTCGGGGCTTTATTTCCCAATGGTGGCGGAGAATGCTGTGATCCCGGACATACATGAGCTGCTGAGCGACGGGGATGACACCTATCCTCTTCGTACGTTGGAGGCGGCCGGCGTCGGTACCGCCATGGTCTGGCGTCATTTCTACGCCCGGACCGGCGTCAATCTGGAAATCACGGGCAGGCGGGACGTCTTCAGCGGCCGCAACTGTCTGATCATCTACATATTGGACCGGACTGCGGATTTCGTGCGCATGCGAAAGATGGAGGAGCACTACGCTTCCCAGTTCCTGGTGCCGAGCGATGTGACGCCGAATGCTCTCGGGGTCTATCGGCTCAATCTGACCGCCAACAAGGTGGCAGTCCCGCTGGGGCGGAACGCAGTGCGGGAAATGAAGGCCCTCCCCGAGAATGTGGACGACTTCTTCGAGTACCAGTACAAGCGCTGCGGCACTTTGGAGGACGAGCGCAGCTTCAGCCGGATATTTAACCGGCAGAATCTTCTGGCTGCATTCGAAAAGGGAGAGATGAGCGGCGCCATTGAGCACCGCTATTATGTTGAGAACGACCAGCCCAGCTGGATCGAATCCTCCTACACCCTGTCCCGGAACGTGGTGACAGGCGATATAGAGGCGATCATCTACACCACCG
>CACXEL010000386.1 GCA_902766655.1 uncultured Lachnospiraceae bacterium
GAGAATCAGGGACGGTCCTTTTTTCTCATTTTTCGAATTATTCGAAAAATGAGAAAAAAGGACCGTCCCTGATTCTCAATAAGGCCCTCATTCTCAGATGATTTCCTGAATCACTTTGGCCAGTTCGGCCTGATAGGCGGCTTCCTCCCGGCGGACTATCTGGCGGCTCTCCGCTATCTTCTCACTCGGGATGACTTCGGACGCAAGCCACCGCAGATGGGCGGCCGCCTTTTCCGTCCGAAGGGCGATCTGCCGGTAGGCGGGGCCGGCCATGAGGAGCTTCAGCGACAGGCTCCTGTCCAGGAGGCCGCTGGTGGTGATGCCCATGACATTGTAGATGGTGTCATTTGCGATGGGGCCGGCGATGATATCATAGTCCGCAAAGGGGTCCGCCTTGAGGCGGCGGTTGCCGAAAATGTAGTCGTACCACTCTTCCCCTCTCACCAGCTCCTTGATTTTCAGCCCGTCGGTCTCCAGATCGTATATATTGAGGTATGTGGTGCTGCCACGGCGTTCCGTGGCCCAGCGCTCGGAGAAGGCGCGGTCGTCGGAGAGATAGAAGCCCTGGCCGAAATCGGCATTTTTCCGGCCGTAGTGGACGTCCGGCTCGCGAATCTCGGCGAAGCCAATGTGGTAGAGGCGCACTAGTGACATGGATATATCCTCCTTTCCGGGGTGGGGATGAGAATGAGGGACGGTCCTTTTTTCTCAAAAATTTACGATTTTTGAGAAAACAGGACCGTCCCTCATTCTCATTCTCACGCCCTGAGCCAGCGTTCCGTCTCTTCCATGACAGTCTGCAGATTTTTAAGGTCCGTCGCGACGTCGCCGGTCTCCAGTGAGTGGTTGGCGTCCGGAATCACGATGAGCGGGATCTTCTTCGCCCGGCAGCCTTCCTCGATGGCCTCGTCCGTTGCCCAGGGATCCGCAGTGCCGTGGAAGGCGATCCCGTTCCCCTCCGCTGCCGCCAGAAAAGTCTCGGCCAGCGGCGTATAGTAGACGTGGCGGACCTTGAGCTTGTGGGCGGCTGCGTAAGCGGCCGCCACCGCGGTCCCGATGCTCTTGGAAATGAAGACAATGTCCTCGGCCTTCTTCCATTTCACGTCGTCCAGCATTTCCTCCGCCTGGGAGAGGGCGCTGTCAAAGGCCTCCCGCATCTTCCCGGCATCCCCCTTGATGCCCGGTTTGAATTTCCTGTAGGGGACCTCCCGAATCTCATAGCCGAGATTCTTCGCCAGCTTCTTTCCATAATAGAGAAGCGGCTTGTCCGTGTGATACCCTATACCCGGGAAAATGACTGCAATCTTCACTCTTCCACCTCCAAAAAGCCTTACGCCTGTCCCTCATGCCGGCGAGGGAACTGACAGGAAAGCACCCGTTCCCCAGCCCGCTCAACGCTTTGGGCATATTCCACGCAGATTCTCTTCTTATATCTTTACCCGCTCAGCGATGCCCGAAAGCGGTCTCCGGTGCTCCCTCTGAACAGTTCAATACCTGTTGTGCACGTCCTCCGCGAAGCACATGAGGTCCTTGATTTCCAGGACGCGCCCGTCATCAAGGACAGCCTTCCCGCTCATCCGCCCGAAGACCTGGTGCTGGTCGCTCACAATGACCTTGGCGTCGATCCTGGCCGCCCGGTCCAGGACCGGCACGAAGTCCATCTCGAACCTGCCGTCGCTGGAGCTGAAGGTCCAGGGCTTCATATAGCTGTCCGAAGGAATATGGAAGGTCACATCGTCCAGCTTGTGACCCACGCCGTCGTAAAAGAGCATGTTCTCGGAGGCAGCCGACGTATCGCCAAAGCCGTAGCCGATGTTGAAGCCGAAGGGCTTGCCCTCCACGATGCCGTTGCCGGAGCCCCAGTACCAGCGGTTGTCGTAGGTCCAGACGCCGCGGCCCCAGTCCAGGGTGCCGAAGTTCTTCTCCGGGTCGAAAATGTACTCCTTCCCGTCGAATTTCATCCAGCCGCTGGCCCGCATGGTGTTTATTTTCTGATTGTAATAGAAGGCATGCCGGTTCTCCTTCCAGGGCGTCGCGATGACCATGGTGTCCATGGGCGGCTGGGAGAGCTCGATCCTGCAGGAGAAGGTCTTGCCGTCCATGAAGTTTTTGAAGCGGCAGGCGATGCCGCGCTTGCCCGGGCCCTTGTAGAAGGTCATTTTGAGGCGGCCGTCGTCGTAGCGGATGGTGCCCTCGTCAGAGCTGGGCGGCAGCCTGAACTTGCCCATGGGAAAGGCGTTCAGAATGGTCTCGGTGTGCTCCCACCCTTCCTTGAAATTGAGGAGGGATACGGACTGGAGGCCGATGTAGCCGTCGTCGGAGAGGGTGAAGGCGCCGGCAAAGTCGTCGTTCATGACCAGATAGTAGTCCCATTCCTTGATCCGGAATTTGGGGGCCTTGATGGCGGACCGATCGTAGATCTGCAGGAGCCGCCGTGACCAGCCCGGCTCCGCCAGGGTGCCCTCGGCCGTGAGCAGCGGGTGAACGGTGGTGACTTCGTGGTTGCGCGTGGAAGATTCTGACATTGGTTCCTCCCTTCTGCCGGCATCCGGAGCGGCCGTACGGACAGGTCCTGCCCCTTTACGCCTGCCGGCATTCCTTGTTCTTTCATTCTCCGCGGCCGGGGCCAGTCTCCGATAAGCGGGCCCGAAGCCGGCTTTCATTTATCCTGCCTCTATTCGTGATTTGCAGTGGTGTCCACAATGCGGTATAATTTAAGATGGTTTGTATTTTCCGCAGTATCAGCTTTTATAACTACTATA
>CACXEL010000387.1 GCA_902766655.1 uncultured Lachnospiraceae bacterium
CGGGAGCAGGATTCCTTCTCCCATGGAGGCGCCTGTCCAGTCATAGGTCAGGTCACCGATCCCGGCGAGGTACTCCGTGACAGTCACATCCTTCAGCGTGACGTTGCCGGTGTTGGTCACGGAAAATGCATAACAGATGACATCCCCGGGGCGGGCATCCCGGATCACGGTGCCGTCCGACAGGGTCACAAGCGCCGGAGCACTCTCCGATGCCGGATCCGTATATGAGACGCCTCCCTGATTGGAGTGATCCATGTCATCGATTTCCGCCTCATGGGCCAGGACAGCATTCTCCTGTCCCGTCAGGGCGAAGGGTAAGCCGGAAAGCCTTCCCAAAAGGAAACGGGTAAGACCGTTCACTTCCGGAGCGGCCTCTGTCCCGCCATCCGCATCTTCCTCGTTCCCGGCCGTCACCGCTTCGTTCCCGGAAGTGCCCTCGGCTTCCTCACCTGCCCAACTGCCGGTCACCCCGGACTGTCCGTCTCCCGCGGCACTGTACTCATCGTCCGGCTGTGCAGTACCCTCGTTTCTTCCGCTGTCGGCCGTGCTGAGGGAAGAGGACCCGGCACCGTCTGCAGCTTCTGTTATGGTCTGGCTGTTCTGAAACGACTCGTTCCCGGCTCCGTCCGCAGTTTCGGTTCCGGTCTGGCCGTTCTGAGACGCCTCGTTCCCGGCTCCGTCCGCAGCTTCGGTTCCGGTCTGGCCGCTCTGAGACGCTTCATTCCCGAAGCCATCCTCAGCTTCAGCTTCCTTCTGGCCGCTATGAGACGACTCGTTCCCGGCTCCGTCCGCAGTTTCGGTTCCGGTCTGGCCGTTCTGAGACGCCTCGTTCCCGGCTCCGTCTGCCGCTTCGGTTCCGGTCTGGCTGTTCTGAGATGACTCGTTTCCGGCTCCGTCCGCAGTTTCGGTTCCGGTCTGGCCGTTCTGAGACATCTCGTTCCCGGCTTCAGATTCCTTATCGGCCTCCGCCGAACTCCTGCCATCCGTCTCCGCAGGTGTTCCGTCCGCCCTTCTCACGCCTGACACCGTCTTCACGAGGTCGATTCCCGGCGCCTCAGGGAGAACCACAGCCGCCTCATCCTCGTCCCTCACCACAGTGCCGTCAGGCGCCTCAGCCTCGACAGCCGCTGTATTCAGGAGCTCGCCCGCATCGATGTCCGCCTGGGTGAGCGTATAGGTGGCAGCGGCACGGACAGATTCTCCCGGCAGAAGCTGCCCGGTCCCATTGTTCTCCGGCCAGTTCACCTGGGGTCTCTCGATTCCCTTCAGGGCGTCCGTCAGTTCCGTGTGGGTAAGGGTGACATTTCCCGTGTTTGTGATAAGGAAATCGAACCGCACACGGTCACCCGCCACAGCGCCGGTAAGGATCGGGTCCGGTGTCGTCTTGGTGAGACTGACGGCCGGTGAGCCGGTCAGAGTCGTCTTAGCCTCATCCTCTGCCATGACCTTTTCGCCGGACGGCGCTCTGCCGCTCACGACAGCCTTGTTCAGGACTTCTCCCGAATCGATATCCGCCTGGGTCAGGCTGTATACAGCCGTTCCACTGACGGATTCGCCCGGCTTAAGTCCCGTAAGCGGCCGCTCCCAGGTCAGGTCCCGGAGCGCATGGTCATCCGTAAAATCAAGATTCGTGAGCGAGACATCCCCGGTGTTGGACACAAGAAAGCTGTAGGTCAGAAGGTCACCCTCGGAGGGGGATGTGATTTCTGCCAGATCCACAGTCTTCTTCAGAGCAATGGCGGGAGATACCTCGATGACAGTCTCCGCTTTCGCTTCCGCCCGGACTGTCGTGCCGGCCGCATCGGTGCCGTAGGCCGCCGCGGTGTTGGTCACGCCCTGGGCGTCTATGTCCGCCTGCGTCAGCGCGTATCGTGCTGTCGCGCTCACACGTTCACCAACGCTGAGGCATCCTTCGCCGGTGGCCTCGTCCGAGCTGCCGGCCCAGTCGAAGGCAAATCCGCTGACAGCCAGGTCATCTTCGATCCTGACGCCGGTCAGGGGCAGATTGCCGGTATTGACCACCGCAAAGGTGTAAGCCACCTCATCGCCCGCTTTGGCCCCCTTGATCCTTTCCTTGTCCACGAGCTTGGTCAGGGAAATGGCCGGACTGGCGGGAACATCGGTCCGGACCGGCTCAGAGGAAGCGTCCACGCCGTTGATCAGGACATGGGCCGTATTCATTACCCTGACCACTGTCCCGCCGTCCTCCGTCCGCTCCAGCCGTCCGCCGGCAAAGGTATCCCGGTACAGATCTGCATGAATAATGAAACGCCTCTCGCCCTGGACTTCGGCAGCATTCTTCGCGGTGAAGGTGATGGCCGGGCCGTCCGATGTGACGGTCCATTCCTCGGTGGTGTCTTCATTTTCGCCGTTCAGGACCTGCCAGCGTGCAGTCAGGGGATCCAGGGCAGGATCCAGCGTGTCCGTGACCACAATGCTGCCGGCAGCATTGGTAGGCACGACATAGGGGAATGTCTGGGAGATGGTATAGGTCAGCTCCTCGCCCGGCTCGGCCATCGCCTTGTCCACAGCCTTCTCCGGGTCTTTCCGGTAAGGATACTCGGTGGCATTGGTGGCACTGATGAGAAGACTCGCGCAACAGCTGCCGGCCCAGGAGAAGCTCCCCTCAAGGCCATGAATAAAGGCCACGAGTCCGGACGTGTAGATTCCGGCCGCGCTGCTGGTGACAGCCGTGGCCCTGAAGGTCGAGGCATCCCCGGAGATATTCAGGATACAGTCCTCCTGCACCAGCACCTTGTCTCCAAAGCCGCTTCCCAGACCGATCGTCTCCGTATACGGCCCGTTGTAGTTCTTTCCGACGGAAAAATCCGTATAATCCGGCCTGTCAACGTCGAAAAACTTCATCATAATGACCGGATTCCCGGAAAATTCCTCCCGGGGAATCATTTTCAGCGTAAAGTCCGCCGCGACCCCGGGATAACCGCCCGCCAGGTCCTTCCTTTCCGCCTGGATATCGTTCACCATGTCAGCGGCAGCAATCGCCGAGGCATTCACGTTGCCATTATCGCCGAGTCTCATGAATTCCAGGTGCTGGTAGCCGGTCTGGTCCTCCTTGCAGTACACCTTGAGAGAGTTCAGGGTGATCTCCAGGTCAAAGGTCTTTCCGTCCGATGTATAGCCTGCATTCTCATACCGGACCGTGACCGGATTACGGAACCTGTGGGTGCCGGACTGTCTGACAGTACCGACCGGGAGGCAGAAGCAGGTTGCTCCGGCCGCAGCGCTGATTACCTCCACTCCATCCGCAACGGTGTAGCTGAAGTTGGACAGGTCCGTGATATAGGCACCGGACTGAAGCTCGGACTCCGTCACGAAGAGTCTCTTGATACTGTCGACCCGGACAAGCTGTCGGCCGGCCGCCAGCACCTCCGGAATATCATATGAAAATGAAAGCACCGCGCACAGAAGCAAGGCCAGCGCTCTCCTGATGGTCTTCATTATATCTCTCTTCATTTTCTTTTCTCCTTCCTCACATCATGACAAGGTTCCTGCCGCGCACATACGTGTACACGTGATTGGACAGGACCTCCTGGGGCGGGACCTGGGTAGCGTTGATCTCCATGACCATCTCAGAAAGCTCCTCGTGCCCGAACCGCTCCGTCGTCGCGATCAGGATCAGCTCATGGATGCTGCTGGGAATGATATAGAGGTCGGAGGCCAGGCTGTCCGCAAGTGCCCGGAAGCTGTCCGGGTAAGCGATGACCGCGGCGCCGAAGACCCGGTCATCATTTCCGGCTATATACATGGGCAGATCCTCCTCGGCTGGCAGGCCGGCCATGCACTGGCCTTCCGCCAGGCTGATGAGCGCGCTGGTCATGGACTCGATCCGGGCAGGCTTTACCCTGGGTGTGTTGGCCAGGGCACTCCTGAACAGAGTCTCCTCGCTGAGCCCCAGTCGCTGTGCCTCCCGGCTGCGCAGGATCACCGTGGCCTTACCGATCGCCGGATCCTCCACCTCCAGATAATAGATGATCGCCAGATCCAGCAGGCGCCTGTAGGGCACCTCCTTCAGGAATTCCTCGTTCATGTCATAGTTGATCACGCGGAAAAGGACCCTGTCGCATACAGCGTCCGGATCCTGGAAGATTTCCGTGTCAATGGGCCTTCGGATCTGTTTGCGAAAATTCTCCGCCAGGATCAGGTGGGTCAGTTCCTCCACCGTCCGGCCTTTTAGATAGAGCTGGTAATAGCGTTCCAGGTAGATGGACGGGGCGATATTATTGTCCTCGTCCATGACCGATACCGCCCATAGGGTAATCCCGTTATTCTTGTGTACGGTAAAAAGGCGCACACTTCCCCTGACCCCCACCGCCTCTTTAAGGCAGATGAGGATCTCGTCTTTGAACTGGTTGTAATTCATGGAATAGTTTCCCTTCTCTGAAGTGTCAGCTGCCCGGGGGCTCCCCGTCGGGAAAAGCCTTCCGCGGGCGCGCCGGTCCGGCCGCCTTCCGTTCAGGCGGTCCCCGGCAGATAATATGAAGGGATGTGACGTGGTGGAAAAACAGGAGGATGGGTATTAACCCAGATCAAGGAAGGTCCGCGAACAGCCGTCAAGGCCGGTCAGGCTGGCAGACCGGATTGCTGCCCTCGCGGGAAATAAAAGAAAACACTGAAATAATAGCAGAAAATTAAGAAACCCTCCCGCACTGCGGGAGGGTTGGGATTTATGCTCTGGAGAGATACTCGCCTGTTCTGGTATCGATCTTGATCACATCGCCGATGTTGACGAAGAGCGGTACGGAGACGGTGGCGCCGGTCTCGACGGTGGCGGGCTTGCTGGCGCCCTGGGCTGTGTTGCCGGCAAAACCGGGCTCTGTGTCGGTGACCTCAAGCTCAACAAAGAGAGGCGGCTCGATGGCGAATACGTTGCCGTTGTAGGAGACGAACTTGACGACCTCGTTCTCCTTGACATACTTCATGGAGTCTCCGATGGTCTCAGCGTTCAGCATGACCTGCTCGAAGTTCTCCGGATCCATGAAATACCACAGATCTCCGTCATTGTAGAGATACTGCTGGTCCTTGCGGTCGATCCTGGCAGCCGGGAACTTTTCTGTCGGACGGAAGGAGCGCTCGACGACACCGCCGTTGATGACGTTCTTCATCTTGGTGCGGACGAAAGCGGCACCCTTGCCGGGCTTTACATGCTGGAATTCAACGATCTGCATAACGTTGCCGTCGATCTCAAGTGTTAAACCGTTTTTAAAATCACCTGCAGAAATCATAAGTAGTCCTCCTCTTTATTATAGCCCGCTGCGTCGGCTACTTACGATCGCACGGGAAAATTCCCAACCTGTCAGTGGCACAGCACCCGGGGAAATCTGTTTAGACTATGGATCCATCCGGTCAGAAGCCTTCGCGAAGGCTCTCTTAACAGACTGCCCGAACAAATCACGCATAAGTATTTTACTATGAACGGTGCCCGAGTTCAAGCAAAAATAGGGCACGTGGGTGGCTTTCTTGAAAAAACATGGCATTATGAGACTGTCCGGCCGTGACCTCTCCGCCGGACGTAATCCCAGCGCCGCAACAGTCTTGCGCCGGAAACACCTGCTGGTCCGGCAGATGCCTTCGCCCACTCAGCGCACTGCCTCCGCGGCCAGGCGTCGATGCTCCTCCGCGAGCAGCTGCCGCATGGTCCCCGCGTCGATCTGACCTGGCGCGCTCGCTTTCCCGCTCACTGAGGCGAAGGTGAGGGCGCTCCCCCAGCGTTCCCCTTCTACCCGGGTCCGCCTGCCCGGCGCTCCCATCCCAATCAGGATGACCGGGATCTGAAGCAGTCCGGCAGCCTCGCGCGTGAGGGACAGGATCCTTTCAACATCCTCCCCGCTTTCAGGCATAAAAGCGCCCTTGGCGACGTCGCCGCCCAGCTCCTCCATGGCCTTCAGGTCCCGCAAAATGCGTCCGTTCTCCGGTGTTCTGCCGAAATCATGCTCCGAAAGGACCACCGGTATACCGGCCGCATGCGCCTTCTCCACCAGCGCCGGGACATTCCCGCAGGCAAGCTCCACGTCGATCAGATCGATCTTCCCGCTGTCTATGGCTTTGATAAGTATGGACTGATAGAGGTCTGCAGAGCAGTCAAGCACCCCGCCCTCACGGGCTGTGCGAAGGGTAAAGAGAACGGGAACATCCACCGCCTCCCTGATATCTCCCAGGAGGGCCGAGAGGGCCTGCCCGTCGCAGACGCCCTCGAAATGATCTGCTCTGAACTCGATCAGATCGGCGCAGGCAGAAGCTGCGGCCGCTGCCCGGACCGCCTCCGCAGCCGTCTTCTCCGTGACAGGAACAGCGATCTTGGGAATGCCCTCCCCAAGGACCACAGATTTCACGCTCACCGTTCTCATGCTTGTGACACCTTTTCCTCTCATGCTCCGGGGCAGTACTCCATACAGGTCCCGGAAAACAAGAACAGCCGCCGGAACCATGCCGAACGGCTGCCATACTCTCACTTGAATTGGTTGACTGCCCGCATACTGCAGGGACAGACATGCTGAAACCGGGGTGCAGCGGCCATTCAACCCTCCGCGAAGGCCTTGTCAGCCGCAAGGATCTCGTTCACGATCTCCTCCGTGGACTTCCCGTCGGTCTCAATGATCTTGTCGGCGACCTTCTTGTAGGCAGGCTCCCGCTCGCTGAGCATCTTGTCGACCCGTTCTGCCAGGTCGCCGCTCTTCAGCCAGGAGCTCTTGTCTCCCTTCCTGAGCCGCTCGAGAATGACCGGCTTGCCGGCCTTCAGATAATAGACCCTGCCCAGCTTTTTGAGGTAGGCTTCATTCTGGGGCATGGTGGCCAGACCGCTGCCCAGAAGAACGACAGAACGTTCATGAAGCTCCAGAAGATCCGCCAGTATGCAGGTCTCCATGGCACGATAATAAACTTCACCATAGTGATCGTAGATCTCGGCGGGCTTCATTTTCAGCTTGGCAGACACGCGTTTGTCGATATTGATGAGCGGGAGCTGGAGCTCTCTCGCCAGAGCCTTACCGACAGTACTTTTACCCGAACCCATAAATCCTTCAATTATAATATGGTTCATCCTTATCTCCCTTTTTCTTTCCGGCCCCCCTCTCTGGCCGTGCTTCATAAGTATATTATAGGAGTATGTTCTCCATTTCTCAAGACATGATTTGGAATCAACCGGTCTCAGGAGTTCCGGATACCTTCATGAGGAGGACGCTCCTGCCTTTTCCCCCTGTCATGGCAGCCAGCATTTCCTCAAAGTTCCCACGGACAAAGGCCGCCTTCCCACGGCCGGTCAGGTTATGTACCGCGAAACCATCCTTCTGCCGTGTCAGGCAGACGTAATGAAGGTTGAGCCGCTTCTTCCGGTCAAAGTGGAAGAGCAAAATGAAAACATCTCCCCCCGCGAGCATCGCATCGAACTCGCTCTCATCCGTTGAAAGGGTGACATGGGCACCCTGCTTTGCAAGGTAGTCCCTGACCGCGTAAGGCGATGTTCCGCCAGCTCCCAGGAAGACCGCGCCGTCCCGGGCCAGCTCCCGGATCACATCCGGTAGGAAGGCCTGCCCTCCGAGGGCATGGACAGCGTTGGCTGCCGCAATCGGGCCGCAGCCGGACCACCGCATAGTTGCGGCGCCGTAGCGAAGGTCCCCCTGCCGCTCCTGGTCCTCTATGAAACCCGGATCCGTACGGCCTCCGCTTCCGTCCAGAAAATGCCTGACATTGTCGGCGTAGCGGTGCCTCCCCGCTGCGGGCACGAGGCGGCCGATCCTGCGGCTGCCTTCCATGATTAACAGCAATGCCTCGTTCAACATTCCGGAAGTGCCTGTCTTTCCGCCTCTCCGCCTCCGGGCGGGAATGGCTTTCATTTCATGTGGCCGCGGAAAGCCTGGCGTCGGCCCGGGATAACAGCCGATATATGGACATTCCCGCCACCTCTGTTTTTATATCATAGCATACTGTCTGTTTTTTCTCAACCCGGTCGTCCCAAAGGCCGATCCACAGCAGAAACCGGCCCCTAAAGGGCGGGCTGTTATCCCCACCGTCAACGCCGCTCTGCCCATGTCACGATACTGACAAAAGGTCTGCTCTTTTTCATCTCATCCGCCCAGCCTTCCGGGCGGCTGCCGGCCCATACCGCAAAAGTATTCTGTTTACAGACAAGGGTTTCCGCCTTCCCATGCTTTATTGTACAATTGTCCTGCTGCCGCCACGGCGGCCGCAGTCATCACAGCAAGGAGCATGGAACAGAAAATGAATATTCCGGAAATAATAGCAGCCGAGCTCAACATAACGAACCGTCAGGTGGAAGCCGTCATCGCCCTGATCGACGAGGGCATGACGATTCCCTTCATAGCCAGATACCGCAAGGAGGCCCACGGCGGACTGAACGACGAGCAGCTGAGAAATCTGGACACCCGTCTTACCTACCTGCGGAATCTGGAGGAACGCCGCAATACCATCCTCGCCGCCATCGAAGCCCAGGGCAAGCTGACGTCAGCTCTGCGGGAGCAGCTGGACCGCGCCGAGACCCTGGTCGCCCTGGAGGACCTCTACCGCCCCTACCGCCAGAAGCGGCGGACCAGGGCCATGATTGCCCGCGAGAAGGGCCTGGAGGGGCTGGCCCGCTACATTCTCTCTCCGAACGCCTCGGAGCCGGTAGAGGAGGCCGCAGCCGCCTACGTCAGTGAGGACAAGGGCGTGTCCACGGCCGCCGACGCCATCGCCATGGCGGAGGATATCATAGCGGAAATGATTTCCGACAGCGCCGCCTTCCGCGCCTTCATCCGCGACAAGACCCTTGCGCGGGGCACGATCGTCTCGGAGGCCAAAGACGACAAGGCTCCCTCCGTCTACGAGAACTACTACCATTATGAGGAGGCCCTGGCCCGCCTGCCCGGCCACCGCATTCTTGCCCTCAACCGTGGTGAGAAGGAGAAGGTCCTCACCGTGAAGATCAAGGCGCCCGAGGAAGAGCTTCTCCGCTACCTGAACTACCAGCTGGGCGTCGGCAGGAATCCCGTTACCGACCGCTTCAAGGCGGAGGCATGTGCGGACGCCTATAAACGCCTCATTGCCCCCTCCGTGGAAAATGAGATCCGCTCTCAGCTGACGGAAGACGCCGAGGAAAAAGCCATCGCCCTCTTCGGAAAGAACCTCTCCCAGCTCCTGCTCATGCCGCCCGTTGCCGGCAAGACAGTCCTCGGCTGGGACCCGGCCTTCCGGACGGGCTGCAAGCTGGCCGTGGTGGATGCAACCGGCAAGGTCCTGGATACGGTCGTCATTTACCCGACTGCGCCGCAGAACAAGGTGGAGGAAGCCAAAAAGACCCTGAAAAAACTGGTGGACAGGTATAACGTGGACGTCATCTCCCTCGGGAAC
>CACXEL010000388.1 GCA_902766655.1 uncultured Lachnospiraceae bacterium
ATCCTTGAGACCGCCGGTCTCGCGGACGATCGGGACGCAGCCGTAGCGGAGGCTCATGATCTGGCTCAGGCCGCAGGGCTCGAACTGGGAGGGCATGAGGAAGGCGTCGCTGGCGGCATAGATCTTGTGGGCCAGGGCTTCGTTGTAATAGATCTGCGCGGAGACCTTGCCGTTGTACTTCCATGCGAAGTGGCGGAACATGTTCTCGTAGCGCTCCTCGCCGGTGCCCAGGATCACGAACTGGACGGCGTCGTGGCACATCTCATCCATGACGTAGGCGATGAGGTCGAAGCCCTTCTGGTCTGTCAGGCGGGAGACGATGCCGATCAGCATGACGTCCGGATCCACCGTGAGGCCCAGCTCCTTCTGGATGCCTTCCTTGTTCTTTGCCTTGCCCTCGAACACGGTCTTCTCGTCATAGTTGGCGTAAATGTTCCTGTCGATGGCCGGATTCCACTCGACGTAGTCCAGGCCATTGACGATGCCGCGGAGGCTGTTGGACCTGGCGCGCATGAGGCCGTCGAGACCCTCGCCGTAGTAAGGCATCTTGATCTCTTCCGCATAGGTGTTGGAAACGGTCGTGATGGCGTCGGCATAGACCAGGCCGCCCTTGAGCATGTTGCCGTCGCGGTTGTACTCAAGCTTGTCCGGTGTGAAGTAGTAGTCCGGCAGGCCGACGATGTCCTTCATGGTCCTCACGTCCCAGATGCCCTGGAACTTGAGGTTGTGGATAGTCATGACCGTCTTGATGCCGCGGTAGAACTCATTCTCCTGGAAGGAGCTGTTGAGATAGACCGGAATGAGACCAGTCTGCCAGTCATGGCAGTGGATCAGGTCAGGCCTGTAGCCGATGGAGGGCAGAATGGAGAGGGCTGCCTTGTCGAAGAAGGCGAAACGGCCGATATCATAGGGCATGCCGTCATAAGGCCTGTCGCATGTGAAATAGTCCTGGTTGTCGATGAAGTAATAGTGTACGCCGTCGTACTCGCACTCCATGATGCCGACGTAGTAGCTGTTCCAGTTGAAATCCATATAGAAGTGGGAGTGATAGGTCAGCATGTCTTTCCACTTCTGGGGCATGAAGGAATAGAGGGGCATGATGACCCGGCAATCGTAATAGTCTTTATCCAATGTCTTCGGAAGGGAGCCGACAACGTCTGCCAGGCCACCGGTCTTGACAAAGGGGAGACACTCCGAAGCGACAAAAAGTATGTTTTTCATAGCAAACCTCCACAGGCATTTTTCGATCACGGACCCAACAGTTTTTGATCCTGTACCTTCCGGGAACTCAGCGGACTGCCGGTCCCATACAGATTATATTATAAAGCATAAATTCTCAAATGTCACCACAACTTTCACGCAAATACACGCATACATCGTAAATAATGTATAAAAAAGCAAATGAAAACACAGCCCGGCCGACTCCTTCTGCCGGCTGTCCCCGCAAAAAAGCCCTGACTGCGGATGCCTTCCCTCAGGACCTGATCTTCTCCCGGAAGGCCCGGCTCATGTCTTTCATTTCCCGGGCTGAGGAGAGGGTGTTGTCGGTGATCCTGGCGCCGCCCAGGAGCCTCGCCAGTTCCCGCACGGACTCCTCCTCGTCGAGCGGCTCGATCCTGGTGATGGCCGCCTCGTCCGTCAGGTCCTTGGTGATCCCGAAGTGGGTATCCGCCATGGCCGCGATCTGGGGCAGGTGGGTGATGCAGAGGACCTGGCGGGAGGAGGCGATCACCGCCATCTTCTCCGCCACCTTCTGGGCCGTCCGTCCGGATATTCCGGTATCCACCTCGTCGAAGATCAGCGTATCCGTCTTGTCCCCCTGGGCGAACATGGTCTTGATGCCCAGCATGATTCTGGAGAGCTCGCCGCCCGAGACCACCCTGGTGAGCACCCGGAGGCTCTCACCGGGATTGGTGGCGATCATAAAGTCGACGGCGTCGCGGCCGCCGGCGGAAAAGCTTTCATTTTCCCGAAAAGCGACGTCAAAGTCGGCCCTTGCGAAATTGAGGTCCTTCAGCTGCTTCATGACTTCTGCGGAGAAGACGGCAGCCGTCTCCTTCCGAGCTGCGGTGAGCTCTGCAGAAAGCTCCGTCAGCTCGGCGGTGACGCGCTCCAGGGCCTTTTTGAGCCGGGCGCGGTCCTCCTCGTAGTTCATGAGTTCCTCGAGCCTGGCCTCCTTGTCTGCCTTCTCCCGGAGGATATCCTCAATGGTCCGGCCGTACTTGGCCTTCAGGTGGTTGATGAGGTCCAGTCTCTCCTCGGTCTCCCGGAAGGTCTCCTCCTCGAAGCTCAGGCCGTCTATATAATCGGCCAGGGTCCGGTTGAAGTCTCCCAGCAGGTCCTCGATCTCGGAGATGGCATTCAGCATTTCTCCGGCATCCGGGTCATACTCGCAGATCCGGTCCAGCTCCCGGACGGCCAGGCCGATACTCTCGCCGGCTCCTTCGTCGCTGTCGTACCCCGTGAGTGCATGGGCGTGCACGGCGGACTCGACGATCCGCCTGGAATTCACCATGCGGCGATAAGCCTTCTCCAGCTCCTCGTCCTCGCCCGGCGTAAGGTTCGCGGCCTCGATCTCGTCCACCTCGAACTGGAGGAAGGATATATTCCTCGCCCTCTCCTCGGCGCTCATATCCCCGCCGCCCAGCTGCCTGCGGATCTCCGCGTATTCCCTGTACCTGGCCGCCACCTTGTCCTTCACGGGCGCGATCGTGCTCCGCCCGTAAGCGTCTATGAGGGCCAGCTGGTGCTCGGGCCGCAGCAGCTTCTGATGCTCGCTCTGCCCGTGAATATCCAGGAGCAGCGCGCCGACCGCGCGCACGTCCGCCGCGGTCCGGGACTCGCCGTTGATCCGGCAGGTGCTCCGGTTCCCCTGCAGTTTTCTGGAAATGAGGACAATGCCCTCCTCCGCCTCCACGTCGAGAGCACGCAGGGCTGTCAGGACCTCCGGGTCGCTCTCCTCAAAGACCAGCTCCACCAGCCCGTAGGGCGCGTCCTCCCGCAGAAGGTTCCGGACCGCCTTGCCGCCCAGGGCCAGACCGATGGAATCTATGATGATGGACTTGCCGGCGCCGGTCTCGCCGGTCAGAATGTTGAGGCCCTCCGCGAAGTCGACATCGATTTCACGGATCAGGGCCAGATTTTTAATGTGAAGATTTCTCAGCATCTTCCCTACCTCTCCCGGAGATCTGGTGGATCTTCCTGGCCACCTCAGGCCCGTCCTCGGGTGTCCTGACCACCACCATGATGGTATCGTCGCCGGCTATGCAGCCGATCACCTCGCGCCAGGCCAGACTGTCCAGCGCAGCTGCCGCGGCCATGGCCATGCCGGAGACCGTTCTCAGAACAAGTATGTTGCCGGCACAGTCCGCGGAGACGAAGGCATCCGCCAGGACCCTCTTGTACTTCTGGCTCAGGTCAGTGCTCTCGCCGGCTGCGATCGTATAGTGCATCCGCCCGTTCCTGCCGGGTACCTTCCTCAGCTCTAGCTGGCGGATGTCCCGGGAGACCGTCGCCTGCGTGACCGCAAAGCCCACCTTGTTGAGCTTCTCGGCCAGCTCTTCCTGTGTTTCGATTTCTTCCCGCTGAATAAGCTGCAGGATCTGTTCATGTCTTGCATTTTTCATTGGAAATCACCTCAGTCTGCCATTTTCTGTCTCAGCACCTCCAGGAAGCTGATATGGTTTATTTTTATGATCCTGGTCGTAAGGTCCGACCGCTCGATGTCGATCCGGTCGCCGGTCTGCATCTTAATATCGCTGTTCCCGTCGAAGCTGGCGTCCACGTTCGTGATGCCGGAGGGCGTATGCTCCGTGCCGATTTCCACCGTCACGCGGTCATCCGCCGGCAGGATGATGCTGCGGCTGTTCAGCGTGTGGGGAGCGACGGCCGTCATCACCATGAGATTGGCCTCGGGCGCCACAATGGGGCCGCCCGCAGACAGGCTGTAGCCGGTCGAGCCGGTCGCCGTGGACAGGATGATGCCGTCGGCCTGGTAGGAGGTCAGGAAGGCATCGTTGACGTAGATGGAGAAGCGGACAACTCGCAGGTGGCCGTGCCGGAGGATGACGACGTCGTTCAGGGCGATGTCCTCGCCCACAAGCACGCCTTCCCTGTAGACGGTGCCCTTGAGCATCATTCGTTCCTCGACGGTATAGCGGTCCGTCAGCAGCTTGTCAAGGGCGGAGTAGATGCTGTTCTTGTCCACCTCGGCCAGATAGCCCAGGGTCCCCAGGTTGATGCCCAGAAGGGGCACCTGCCTGTCCACCACCTTCTTGGCGGTGCGCAGGACCGTGCCGTCACCGCCAAGGACCAGGACGCACTCTGTCCCCTCAGGTATGTCAATCCCGTCGTCGGTCAGGAAGCAGTTCCCGCCGCGGCTCGTCAGATACTCGAAGATCTTTCTGGAGAAATGGCCGCCGACGTCCTTGATGGGGTTCCTCAATATCGCAAAATTCTTCATGCTGCCCCCTCCTTCCGCCTGCCGCCCGTCTCAGGGCCTGTCCAGGGCTTCATGGGCGGCCGTCACCACGGCCTCGATATCGATGGCTGCCGCCTCCTCGGACGGCACATTTTTGCCAAAATAGAAAAGGTACTCAATGTTGCCCTCAGGTCCCCGGATAGGTGAATAATCCAGTCCCAGGGGCCCAAAACCGATCTCGGCAGCGTATCCCGTCACGCGCGCGATGACCTCCTCGTGCACGCTCCTGTCACGGACAACGCCGTGCTTGCCGACCTTGTCCCGGCCGGCCTCGAACTGGGGCTTGATGAGGGCCACCACCCTGCCGGTGTCCGTCAGAAGCTCCCGTACAGGCCCGAGGACCTTGAGCAGAGAGATAAAACTCACATCAATGCTGGAGAAATCCGCCGCCACACCGATATCCTCAGGCACGACATAGCGGATGTTGGTCTTCTCCATGCAGGTGACCCGAGGATCGTTCCGCAGCTTCCAGTCAAGCTGCCCGCGCCCCACGTCGATGGCGAAAACATGGGCAGCCCCGTTCTGGAGCATGCAGTCCGTGAATCCGCCGGTGGAGCTGCCCACGTCCAGGCAGGTCTTTCCGGCCAGGTCCAGGGTGAAGGCATTTACCGCCTTCTCCAGCTTGAGTCCGCCCCGGCTCACATAGCGGAGAGTGGACCCTTTGATCACAATATCAGCATTTTCCTCGAACGTGGCGCCGGCCTTGTCCTCCCGCTCTCCGTCCACGAAGACGATGCCGGACATAATGATGGCCTTTGCTTTCTCCCGCGAGGGAGCCAGGCCGCGCTCCGTCAGGAGAAGATCAAGCCGTTTCTTCATTCGAAGACCTCCTCCCCGCCGTCGCCGGTGATCTGTTTCATTTTCTTCTCCACCTGGTCGATGCGGCCGTTGACGTTCCTGAGGAGCTTCATGCCCTCCTCATAGATCCTGAAGGATTCCTCCAGCGCTATGTCATCCCGCTCCAGTTCCTTCACCATCTCGTCCAGCATCCGGAAGCTCTCCTCGATGGTGGGCGTTTTTTTGCGTTCAGCCATTGTCCTTGACCTCCTTGACCTCCGTGATAAAGCTTCCGTCCCGCACCCGGATCCGCAGCAGATCGCCGACCCGTGCATCGCCGGTCCTCGAGACCGTATGCCCTTCCAGGTCCGAGACAAATGAGAACCCCTGGCTGAGCCGCGTGAGCGGGCTCAGGCCGCGGAAACGCTCGGCCATAAGGGCGAGCTCCTGCCTTCTGGCCCGGATCAGGCCCTCCTCATCGGCAGTCAATCTGCCGGCCAGGTCCTCCGAACGTCTGCGGGCTGCCTCGATTTTCATTTCCATGAGCCTTGTGAGAGCGATTTCCTCCTCAGCGGCAGTCCGCCGCCGGTCATTCAGCCTGGCCTGCGGGCTCATGGCTGCAAGACGCACCGCGTAGTAGCGGGCTTCTCCCTTGGCTGCGTTCAGACGCCTGAGGACATTGTTCTCCAGCTTTCCCGCATACCCCTCCAAGGTATCGGCAAAGGCCCGGTAGTCGAAAACGGCCAGCTCGGCCGCCGCTGAAGGGGTGGGGGCCCGAAGGTCGGCCACCAGGTCCGAGATCGTAGTGTCGGTCTGATGCCCTACTGCGGAAATGACAGGCGTGCGGCACTCGAAGATGGCGTAGGCCACCTCCTCCTCGTTGAAGGCCCAGAGGTCCTCCAGGGATCCACCGCCGCGTCCCACGATAATAACGTCCACGCCGAAATCATCCAGTGCCCGGATTCCCCGTGCAATGGACGTTTTTGCCCCCTCGCCCTGGACCAGGGCAGGGAAAAGATACAGTTGAACATAGGGATTGCGGCGGCTTGAAATAGTCTGAATATCGCGAATGGCCGCCCCCGTAGGCGCGGTCACTACTCCTATTCGCGTGGCGAACTTCGGAATGGGCTTTTTGTAAGCCTGATCGAACAGGCCCATCTCGGAAAGCTCTTTCTTGAGCGCCATATATTTTTCGTAGAGAAGGCCTGCGCCCAGAGGCCGGATGCTTCGGGCATACAGCTGATAGCGGCCGTCCCGCTCATAGACATCCACGCTGCCGTCGCAGACTACCCGGTCTCCGTCCTTCATGGGAAAGGTCAGACCCGTCCGGCGGCTGCCCGCGAACATGATGGCGGACAGGGACCCCGTCTCGTCCTTGAGGGAGAAATAGACGTGCCCGGAGGTGTGGTACTTACAGTTGGACACCTCCCCCTGGACGGAAATAGAGGAAAGGAGGATGTCCTGGCTGAACATCCCCTTCACATACCGGTTGACCTGACCTACGGTGTAGACCCGCTTCATGACAGGCGGGATATCTCACCGAGGATCCCGTTGATGAAGGAGGGCGAGCTGTCGCCGCCGTAGATCTTGGCCAGCTCCACCGCCTCGTTGATGGCAACACCCTCGGGGATCTTGTCGTCGAACTTCATTTCATAGACAGCGACCCTGAGGATGGCCAGATCACAGCTGGCGAACCGGTTGGTC
>CACXEL010000389.1 GCA_902766655.1 uncultured Lachnospiraceae bacterium
GGTGGAAGAGTATGCAGGATAAACTTGTTCTGATCGACGGACATAGCTTACTGTTTCGGGCATTCTACGGGATGCCTCTTTCTATGACCGCGCCCGACGGCGTCCACACCAACGCGGTGTACGGCTTTCTGACCATACTCCGCAAGGTCCTGGAGGAGGAGAAGCCCCAGTACCTGGCCATCGCCTTCGACAAGGCCGCCCCCACCTTCCGCCACAGGATGTACGAGGAGTACAAGGGTACCAGGTCGGCCGCGCCGCCCGAGTTCCACGAGCAGGTACCTCTCATGAAGGAAATCCTGGCGGCCATGGACATCGTGACCATCGAGCAGGAAGGCTGGGAGGCCGACGACATTCTGGGCACCCTGGCCAGGCGCTTTGAGGGGGAGGGCGGTATCGTGAGTCTCATCTCCGGTGACCGGGATCTGCTCCAGATCGCCACGGACCGGACCGAGATCATCATTCCGAAGACCAAGGGCGGGACGACGACCTATGAGCGCTACCATACGGCGGAGGTCATCGAGACCATGGGGGTCACGCCGCTCGAGTTCATTGATATGAAGGCCCTGATGGGCGATTCCTCCGACAATATTCCGGGCCTGCCCGGTGTCGGTCCCAAGACGGCAGGCAAGATCATACAGACCTACCACTCCATAGAGAACGCCTACGCTCATGTGGACGAGATCACCCCGAAAAAGGCCCAGGCGGCCATGCGCGACCACTACGATCTGGCTGTCCTCTCCAAGGAACTTGCCACGATACGCACGGACGCGCCCGTCCAGGTTTCCATCGGGGATCTGAAGCTGGGAGACCTTTACAACGAGAAGGCCTATGAAATGTACCGCCGGCTGGGCTTCAAGAGCCTGCTCGGCTATTTTGCACCGAAAAAGGCGGAGGCCGCACCTGCCGCCCCGGACCGAGGGCTGATCCGCGTCAGCGGAATCGCGGAAGCCGAGGAAGCGTTCGCAGCTGCCGCGCAGGTCTTGGAAAATGCAGACACCCCCTTCGGCCCGGCCTTCTCTCTGGCCGCCGAAGCCGGCCGCCTCTATGCCGCTGCGCTGGCTCTGCCTGCAAAGACCTTTGTCTTCCTGCCGGAAGGCTTCCTCACGGAAGCTTATATCGGGGAGAAAGTGGCTTCCCTGATCCGCGCCGCAGCATCCGCGGGCAGGGTGCTCCCCTGTCTGTCGGCCAAGGAGGCCGCGGGTCTGCTGCAGCTGAAGACGGCTGAGGGCCTTTTCGACTGCATTCTGGCCGCTTACCTCGTGAACCCGCTCAAGTCTGACTGGGACTACGACGATATCGCCGCCCTCTGCCCGGGCAGGAACGTCCGGCCCAGGGAGGAGCTGATCGGCAAAAAGGGGCTGGCGGACTTCATTTCCAAAAGCACGGAGGAGGAAGCGGAGAGTGCTCTGACGACACTGGCTGTCCAGATGGCGGAGACGGCATACTCTGCCGCCCCCGGCCTTCGCGGAGAGCTGGAGAGCATGGATATGCTGTCCCTCTTTGAGAACGTGGAAATGCCCCTCACCGCAGTCCTTGCCTCCATGGAGCGCGCGGGTATCCTCGTGAGCCGGGAGGCTCTGGGAGAATACAGCGACATGCTGGGCACGCGGATCGACGAGCTCACCGCTGCAATCTACGAGGAAGCGGGAGAGACCTTCAATATCAACTCACCGAAGCAGCTGGCGGTCATTCTCTTTGAAAAGATGAAGCTGCCCGGCGGCAAGAAGACCAAGACAGGCTATTCCACCGCGGCGGACGTGCTGGAGAAGCTGGCGGAGGACCACCCGATCGTCCGCAACATCCTGGAATACAGGACCTACTCCAAGCTCAAGTCCACCTACGCGGACGGCCTGCAGAACTATATCGGGCCTGACGGGAGGATCCACACGACCTTCAACCAGACCATCACAGCCACGGGCCGGCTCTCCTCGACGGAGCCCAACCTCCAGAATATTCCCATGCGGGAGGACCTGGGCAGAAGGATCCGCAAGTGCTTCTTCCCGGCGGAAGGCTGCGTCTTTGTGGACGCCGACTATTCCCAGATCGAGCTCCGAGTACTGGCCCACATGTCCGGCGACGAGAAGCTGATCGAGGCCTACAACAAGGCCCAGGATATCCACAGGTCGACTGCATCCCAGGTCTTTCACGTTCCCTTTGACGAGGTGACGCCCGAGATGCGGTCCAATGCCAAGGCGGTCAATTTCGGTATCATTTACGGGCAGACCAGCTTCGGCCTCTCGCAGGGGCTCTCCATCTCCCGGCAGGAGGCGGCAGAATATATCCGCCAGTATTTTGAGACCTACCCCAGGATCAAGAGCTTCCTGGACGGTCTGGTGAGCGAGGCCAAGGACAAGGGCTACGCCGTCAGCGTCTTCGGAAGGAGACGTCCGGTGCCGGAGCTCAAGGCGGCCAACTTTATGCAGCGCTCCTTCGGGGAGCGGGTGGCCATGAACAGCCCGATCCAGGGAACGGCCGCCGACATCATCAAGATGGCCATGGTCAGAGTTTACAGGCGGCTCGAGGCGGAAGGCATGGCCTCCAGGCTGATCCTGCAGATCCACGATGAACTGCTCATAGAAGCGCCCCTTGGGGAAGCAGAGAAGGCCAGGGAGATCCTCATTGAAGAAATGAAGGCCGCCGCCAGTCTCCGTGTTGAACTCGAAACAGATTGTCACATTGCCGAGGACTGGTACGGCGCCAAATAACAGGGATTTGATGACGTGAATCGATTAAAAGAGACAGGGAAAAAGCTGATTGACTCCATGAGAACAATATGGCAGCGTTTCCTGAGAATGTCCATTCTGAAAAAGGTCCTGACTGTCGCCGGTATCATCATCCTTCTGGCAGTGGTCGGATTTTTCGGCCTGCTTCACAGCTACTACAACAAGAGCCATTACGTCTCCGGTACCGAGCGGGAAGCGGCCGGCAGTGAAAATCAGGACATTCAGAAAGCCGATGATCCGGACGGAACTATCCCGGGGGAAGCTGACAAATCCGGGACAGAGCAGCCAATGACTGACCCGCAGGGAACGGATACAGCTGACAGCGATGCCCCTGAGGCGGAAGCCGTGCAGGATACGGGAAAGAATGAGACAGCGGATGACAAGCCGGACAGCGGAACGGGACTCACCGCCGAGGAAGAGGCAGCTCTGATCGCGGAAGCGGAAGCAGCCCAGTCTGCGATCCTCTTCCCGGACAACAGCAACGTGTACAATATCCTCCTGATAGGTGTCGACCAGCGCCGGGAGGGCGGTTACGCCAATTCAGACTCCATGATCCTCCTTTCGATCAACAAGGAGACCAGAAGGATCCTGATGATCTCCTTCATGAGGGACCTCTACTGCAACATCGAGGGGGCCGGCGTGCGCAAGCTGAACGCTGCCCATGCCATCGGCGGTCCGGACCTGCTGGTCAGGACCATAGAGAATAACTACAAGGTGGACATTGACAACTATGCCAGGGTCAATTTCTTCACCATGATAGATCTGGTCAACAAAGTAGGCGGCATCGAGCTGGATATCACAGAGGAGGAGCTGCCCTATGTGAACCGCTATGTCAGGAACCTCTGCGGTCTGGCGGGCGTCAAGGCAAGAAAGCATCTGCTCTCCAGCGCGGGCACCTACCTCTGCGACGGCTATCAGACTGTGGCCTACAGCCGGATCCGCTATGTAGGCTCCGACTACCAGAGGACCCAGCGCCAGCGGACGGTCCTGACAAAGCTGATCGAGAAGGCCAGGACACTGAGCCTTCTGGAGATCAACGACCTGGTCAGCACCATCCTCCCTGATATCACCCACGATATCAGCGAGGTCCGGATGCTCAGGCTCCTGGCGGGCGTGCCCGCCTTCCTGACCTATGATCTTGCCCAGAGCCGCGTCCCCTACGCGGACCTCTACGTGAGCCGCAATGAGATCCTCTATCCCGAGATGGAAGCCACCATCGCACGGCTCCAGGAGGAGATCTACGGCCAGAGCTATCTGGCCTACACGCCGTCGCCCACAGCCGGACCTTCGCCCGGTGCGGAGTACGCGGAAGATGCGGAGGGTGAAGACGCGCAGACGGATCCTGCCGGGGAAATGGCAGAATCAGAAAATGAAGACCTTGCCTGGTGGGAGCAGGTCGGAGAGAACGCCGACACACAGGGTACTGAACAGCCGGAGAATACCGATGCCGGTTCCCATGTGCCGGTGGATAAAGAGCTATATTACGTTCGGGACGTGGACGCGGACGGCAGGATCGTCTGGCAGCCCACGCTCAGAGACAAGATGCCGGGATCAGAGCCCGTCACCTACCCGGTGGAGGGTGAACTCATTTCCGAGCGTAACAGATGACCAGCATGCCGGGGAGATACGGAGACTTGAGTCTCCGGCGGCAAGGCAATGGAGGGAAGGATGCGAATCATTGGTGTCACAGGCGGAGTCGGATCAGGCAAGAGCCGGGTCCTGGATTATCTGAGCGGGCGCTGCGGAGCAGTGATCGTTCGCCTTGACGATCTCGGACGTGAGGTCATGAAAAAAGGGGCGGAGGCGTACGACGACGTCATTGCTGTCTTCGGGCCGGAGGTAGTGGGGCCGGACGGAGAATTTGACCGGGCCGCCATCGCCAATCTCATGCTCGGGGATTCCGACATCAAGAAAAGGCTGGAGGCAGCAGTCTTTCCCAGCATCCGGGCCAGGGTCGAGCGCCTCATTCGGGAGAACGGGAAGGAGGGAACTCCCCTCCTTGTGATCGAATCCGCCATCCTCGTCGAGAGCGGATACAAGGCGGTCTGCGATGAGGTCTGGTATATTTACGCAGATATCGATACCAGGGTAGCCAGACTGCGTTCCTCCCGGGGCTACAATGATTACCGCATCTATAACACCATGATCAACCAGCTGACCGAGGGTGAATTCCGGGAGAACGCGGACTACATCATCGACAACAGCGGTGATTTCAGGGCAACAGCCGAGGCCGCCGACAAGAGGCTGGCGGTGCTGGGACTTATTTAAAGGACAGATATCTATGAGATTTTGCAGTATTGCCAGCGGCAGCAGCGGGAACTGCATCTATGCGGGAAGCGACTCCACCGGGATCCTGGTGGATGCCGGCATTTCCGGGAAGAGGATCGAGCAGGGGCTCCATTCACTGGACCTGACCCTTCGGGACATCTCCGGCCTGCTGGTGACCCATGAGCACTCCGACCATATCAAGGGAGTCGGCGTGCTGGCGAGGCGTTACGGAATCCCCGTCTACGGGACCCCGGGCACCCTGGCGGCACTCAGGGAGAATACTTCTGTAGGAAAGATTCCCAGGGACCTGCTCCGCGAGATCCATGCGGACGAGACCTTTGGGCTCGGGGACCTGAGCATCCATCCCTTCCGCATATCCCACGATGCGGCGGAGCCGGTGGGCTACCGGATCGAGCATGAAGGAAAGAAGGCGGCGGTGGCCACGGACATGGGCTGCTACACGGATTATACGGTGGAGGAACTCACGGGCCTGGATGTCCTGCTTCTGGAATCCAACCACGACGTCCGGATGCTGGAGGCCGGCCGCTATCCCTACTATCTGAAGCGTCGGATCCTGAGCGACCATGGGCACCTCTCCAACGAGACCAGCGGCCAGCTTCTGGGTCTTCTCTTAAATGACAACATCCGCCATGTCTTCCTGGGTCACCTGTCCCAGGAGAACAATTATGAGGCCCTGGCCTTTGAGACCGTCTGCCAGGAGGTCACCATGGGAGACAACCCCTACAAGTCCAGCGATTTCAGGAGATCCGTCGCCCACCGCGACAGGACCAGCGAAGCGGTGGAATGGTAAGAACGGACAGATATTACCTGCAGATTTTGATTTATGAGCCGGAAGCGCCTGAACAACAGGTGATTCCGGCTGAATGCAAGAGGGGTGACCGGCCTGCTGGCCGGTGAGCCCGCATATACACGGAGGAACCTATGCAGAAAACAATCATCACCGTCGTCGGGCGCGATACCGTGGGCATCATCGCCAAAGTGTGCACCTACCTGGCCGACAACCGGATCAATATCGAGGATATCTCCCAGACCATCGTCCAGGGTTACTTTAATATGATCATGATCGTGGACACCAACGGGTCCGATAAGTCCACCGAGGAGATCCGCAACGAGCTCCACCGGATCGGGGAGGAGATCGGTGTGGACATCCACACCCAGCACGAGGACATTTTCAACATGATGCACCGCATCTGAAGGACGGCCATGATATCAAAATACGAAATACTCGAGACAAACAACATGATCGCTCACGAGAACCTGGACGTGAGGACCATCACGCTGGGAATCAGCCTGCTGGACTGCATCAGCGGCGATCTTGAGGAGCTGAAGGCCAACATCGAGCGGAAGATACTGCACACGGCAGAGAACCTGGTCGCGGTCGGCCGCGAGATCGAGCTCAATTACGGCATTCCCATCGTCAACAAGCGCATTTCCGTGACTCCCATCGCCCTGGTGGGCGGGGCGGCCTGCAAAAAGCCGGAGGACTTCGCCGAGATCGCGAGGACCCTGGACAAATGCGCCAAGGCTGTCGGTGTGAATTTCATCGGCGGCTATTCCGCCCTCGTCTCCAAGCATATGACCCGGGCCGATGAGCTGCTCATCCGGTCCATCCCCGAGGCCCTTTCGACCACGGACATGGTCTGCTCCTCCGTCAATCTCGGCTCCACCAGGACCGGCATCAACATGGACGCCGTACGCCTCATGGGAGAAATCATGCGGGAGACGGCGTATCTGACCCGCTATGCGGACAGCCTGGGCTGTGCCAAGCTGGTGGTCTTCTGCAATGCCCCTGATGACAACCCCTTCATGGCCGGCGCCTTCCACGGCGTCACGGAGGGGGATGCAGTTATCAACGTCGGCGTATCCGGACCCGGTGTTGTCAAGCACGCGCTGGAGAGCTGCCGGGGCAGCAACTTTGAGATCCTCTGCGAGACCATCAAGCGGACTGCCTTCAAGATCACCCGCGTCGGTCAGCTGGTGGCCCGGGAGGCATCCGAGAAGCTGGGCGTGCCTTTCGGTATCGTCGACCTGTCTCTGGCCCCCACACCGGCCGTCGGTGATTCCGTGGCCGATATCTTAAAAGAGATCGGTCTGGACCAGCCCGGCGCGCCCGGCACCACGGCTGCCCTGGCGCTCCTCAACGACCAGGTCAAGAAGGGCGGCGTCATGGCCTCCTCCTACGTGGGCGGCCTGTCCGGCGCCTTCATTCCGGTCAGCGAGGACCAGGGCATGATCGAGGCGGCCTCCCTTGGGGCCCTCACCATCGAGAAGCTCGAGGCCATGACCTGCGTATGCTCCGTGGGCCTTGACCCGATTGCTGTCCCCGGCGACACCTCCGCATCCACCCTTTCCGGCATCATTGCCGACGAGATGGCCCTGGGCATGATCAACCAGAAGACCACAGCCGTCCGCCTGATTCCGGCCTACGGCAAGAGTGTGGGGGACACCGTTGAATTCGGCGGCCTCCTCGGGCGCGCACCCGTCATGGCTGTCAATACCTTCGGCTGCGAGCGGTTCATCCGCCGCCCGGGCCGGATCCCGGCGCCGATCCATTCCTTCAAGAACTGAGCAGACTGTCAGTACCGGAGGTTTTTATGATCGTAGCAGGCATCATCGCTGAGTACAATCCTTTCCACAACGGACATAAGCTCCTCATCGACCGGGCCAGGCGGGAGTTCGGAGCCGATTATGTCGTTGCGCTTATGAGCGGGGACTTTACCCAGAACGGGATGCCGGCCATCGCCGGCCGGCACCTGCGGGCTGAGATGGCTCTCTACGGCGGGGCGGATGTAGTCATTTCCTACCCGACCCGTTTCGCGACCTCATCGGCGGAGGGCTTTGCGGAAAATGCAGTCCGGATCCTGAATTCCCTGGGCGTCATCGATTTCCTGATCTTCGGCAGCGAGTGCGGGGACATCACGGCCCTGACCCGCGCGGCAGCCATCCTGGCATCCGAACCCGAGACATATTCCGTGAGGCTGAGGGAGCTCCTCAAGACCGGCGTTTCCTTCCCCAAAGCGAGGGAGACGGCGCTCGCGGAAATCGATCCCGGGGCGGCAGAGCTTCTGCGCGAGCCCAACAACATCCTGGGTATCGAATATATTAAGGCTTTGATGAGACTGAACTCCGGCATCCGTCCGGTGACGGTCCGGCGTGAAGGTGCCGCTTACCACGACGTTGTGAGAGAGAAGAGCGGTGTCCTCCCTTCCGGCAGACCGTCGCCCATACTCTCCGCAACGGCCATCCGGGAAGGCTTCATGAAGGAGAACATCACCCTGGAGACCCTGGAGGGGGCTATGCCCCGGGAAGCGTTGGGTATCCTCCTCAACGACCAGGCTGAAAACGGCTACATGCCCATCGACGACTTTTCCATCCTCCTCGCGGACCGGATCTTCAGCGCCCATACGCCGTCTGAGCTCATGCGGTGCGACGACGTGACGACAGAGCTGGCCAACGCCATCTTTGCGGCCCGGTACTCCTTCCGGTCCTACTCGCTTTTCGCCCACGAGCTCAAGGCAAAACACATCACCCACAGCCATATTTACCGGGCCCTGCTTCACATCGCGCTGGGCATCGAACACAAGAAGTACCACGACATCGCCCATGTGCTGGGCTTCAGCGCCGAGGGGCAGGCTCTGATCGGTGTGATCCGCCTGAGGGCCAGGTGCCGGGTCATACTCAATCCGGGCTCCGAGATGAAAGCCCTCGCCCCCTCCGAGCGGGAATTCCTGGAGGAGGAGACCAGGATCGCCAACCTCTACAATCTTCACCGGGCCCTCCGGAGCGGTAAGCCGGTGGAAAACACGCTGTCGCGCTTCATGGTCAAGACCGGGCCGAGACAGTGAGAGCGGGGGATCAGCCCCGGCTCGGGATGCGGAGCATGCCTCGCTGAAGGTGACCAGAATCGCTTCGCGTCTGGGGCACCTCGTAAAGAAATTAAGGAACATCAGGGACAAAGCGATTTGCTCTTGTCCCTTTTTTTATCTTGGGGTATAATTTTCTTAGCCGGCCGGTATGGGACCGGCCCGAAATAATGCCTGACCGACTTGGCGAAAGCCGGCAGGACAATGTGCAGAAAAGGAGAATACCATGAGTTTTATCGACAAAATCAAGGCGCGCGCTGCATCCGATATCAAGACCATTGTTCTTCCGGAATCCGAGGACATCAGGACCTACAAGGCCGCTGAGCAGGTCCTCAAAGAAGGATTTGCCAAGCTGATCATCATCGGCTCCGAGGAAGAAATCGCCGCCAACAAGGGTGACTGCGACATCACCGGCGCCATCATCGTGGATCCCAAGACCTGTGACAAGACCGAAGCCTACATCGACAAGCTGGTTGAGCTCCGCCAGAAGAAGGGCATGAC
>CACXEL010000390.1 GCA_902766655.1 uncultured Lachnospiraceae bacterium
CTTCGCCTCCGTCCAGAGGACGCCTTGAGACCAGGCATCTCAGCGTGTTCCCCTGGGCGCCTGCCGCAAAATCAGGTCCCATCAGAGACGCCGTAGGCACGGTGCCCTGGGTGCCGCCTTCTCCTGAGCCGCCGGAAGATTCCCCTGTCGGCTCCGGCACAGGCGTATCCGTCGGGTCAGGTGCAGGAGCTTCCGTCGGGTCTGGAGTAGACGTCGGGTCTGGTATGGACGTCGGGTCCGGTGCGGACGTCGGGTCCGGCGCGGACGTCGGGTCCGGTGTGGACGTCGGGTCCGGTGCCGACGTCGGATCGGGTGCGGACGTCGGTTCCGGACCGCCGGTCAGAGCGGCGATCTGAGCCTTCAGATCTGCGATTTCGGCTGCGAGCTGGGCCGCAGTCCTGCCGTCAGGAGACTTCAGGCTTTCGTTCTCCGCCTCCAGAGCCTCGATCCGGGACTTCAGCTCCTCCACGCTCTTCTTGAACTCGGCGGCCTCGACGGAGGGGTTGTCCGCCTCCGCCAGCTCGTCGGCGTTCATGCCCAGGGCCTCGAGATAGGTCTTCAGAGCCGCAAGGATCTTCTCATTCTTCTCCTGGTCCAGGGAGGCCTGGATCGCATCCGGATCTCCCACGTCGATACCGGTCAGGCCCACATATCCCTCCCATTCCGGCGGAATCTTGTCCGCGCTGAGAAGAGACGCTGCATCCAGGGTCCAGGAGGCCCGGGTCGCGCCGTAATAGGTATCGCCTTCATGAATTTCCAGAGTGAAATAGACCGAACCGCCGGCCGCCTCAGCCAGGGCCTTCATTTTCGCGATGAAGGAGGGGTGGATGACTGCCCCGTTGGTGACCAGGAAGCGGTAGGGGTTCTCAAAGCTTCCAAGACCGCCGAGGGGTTCCTCCGACCCCTCGCCAAAATCTCCGTCGTCCTCTCCCATGCCGCCGGCGCTCTGCCTTCCGGCATCGCCTACCTGCTCGTTCACGGAGAGGGTGTTCTCGTCGAGCACGCTCACCGCGGTGATGTTCTCATAAGGATCCGGCAGGTCCTCATCCGGGCCTTCCGGCTCGTCCGGGAAGTCGATATCGTCGATATCAGATTCCGAGTAGGGGGACATGCGCTGCAGGGTCTCCAGATTCTTCCTGGCCACCTCCAGCTGAAGCTCCAGCTGCTGTTTGGTCAGCTCGGCCTTCTCAAGGCCCAGCTGAGTCAGGGTGGCGTCGTAGGTGAGCAGAACGTCTCCCTCGCGCACGGACTGGCCCACCGTGACCAGGACCTTGTCCACTTTCTCCGCGTCAGAGAGATATACGGACTGGGTAGCGGTGGTGGTGACATACCCCTCTATGCTTGACTCGTAATCCCAGTATCCCCCGTAATTGACCGCCGCGGCCGGGATGACCATGACGGGCTGCTTGCGCGAGGCCTGGACAGCCTTCACGATCCCGTAGGTCGTTCCGGCGAGGATGGCCAGGACGACCGCCACTGCGATCACTTTCTTAACTGTCTTCATTTTTCGCCTCCTTGTCCGTCAGAATTCCATCGTATATTTCGACCATCCGGCTCGCCCCCGCGGCCACCTTGGGGTCGTGGGTGATCATGATGATGCTGACGCCCTCCTCGTTCAGCTGCCGGAAGAGGTCCATGATCTGGGCGCCGGAGGCAGAGTCCAGGGCGCCGGTGGGCTCGTCCGCCAAGAGCAGCCTCGGATGGTTGATCATGGCCCGGGCAATGGCCACGCGCTGCTTCTGGCCGCCGGAGAGCTGATTGGGCATGAAATACATGCGGTCCTCCAGACCTACCTTCTTTAAGATCTCCACGGCCCTCTCCCGGCGCTCCCTGCGCGAGATGCCCGCATAGGTGAGGGGCAGCTCCACGTTCTCCAGGGCTGTGGTGCCGGGCAGGAGCTGGAAGGTCTGAAATACGAAGCCGATCTTGTAGAGGCGGAGATCCGCCATCTGGTTCTCGCTGCACTTGCTGATATCCTGGCCGTCCAGGATGATGGTGCCGGAGGTGGCCCGGTCCAGGCAGCCGATCAGGTTCATGAGGGTAGATTTTCCGGAGCCGGAGGGACCCATGATGGCCACGTATTCGCCCTCCTCCATCTGGAAGGAGACGTTCTTTAAGACCGGCACGTCGATGCCGCCCAGATAATAGGTCTTGCAGACATCCTTGAGCTCAATAATCATATGCTTCTCCTTCCGTGCTCAGCCGACGGCGCCTCCGATCGGCATGTCGAGGGGAGCGCCGACGTCCTCAGAGGAGTCATCCTCCAGGAACTCGTCGTCGCCGTAGTCCATCATACCGCCGTCATCCATGCCTTCGTCCCTGCCGCCTTCGCCGGTATAATCCTCGCCTTCCATGTCGTATCCGGCATCCTCACCGTATACATGAAGCATGGCGTTGTCGGTCTCGACACAGGCGAGACCCTCGGTCAGGGCTTCCGACGGGAAGGCGATGGCATCGTTCTCCGTGAGGCCGGAGAGGATTTCGACCTGCATGGTCGCCTCGTCAACGGTGCCGGTCGTGATGGAGCGTTTCTCGATCTTTCCGGCGTCATTTCTCGCCCAGACGTAAGGATTGGTATCCATATCCGCAATATAGAAGCTGTCAAGCCAGAGGCCTTCGCGGTCTTCATTTTCCTGGCCCAGGTCTGCCTCCATGTAGACGTGCTGGCCCAGCATGACGCCGCTCTCGACCTCCAGGTCCACGTAGAAGGGGTACTTGCTGCCGGTGTTGGAGCCGCTGTCGTAGTAGCTGTTGTTCTGCTCGGCATTTTCACGGTCCACGGAGGCGATGGTGCCCTTCCATGTAGTGTCGTCGACCCGGCTGTGGACGATCATGGGCATGCCCTCGTAGATGTCATAGATATTCTGCTCGTTGATGGTGCCCTTGACCCGGTAGGCGCCGGTCTTCATGACCTTGATAAAGGCGTTGTCGGAGCTGCCGTAGTAATAGCTGCTCCCATCATCGTCAGACTTGATGCTCTGGACGACGCCGTCGATCTCGCAGTAGACCGTGGCGTTCTTGATGTTGTCCTTGAGCTTCTCGATCTCCTTCTCCTTGCTGGTGACGTCGTACTCCCGCTGCTTCTTCTCGAGCTCCTGCGACTGGATCTGGATGGTATAGTTGGCCTGCTCACCGGACTTTGCCTTCTCCTTCTCCTTCTTGAGCTCCTCGATGGTGGTGTCCATGCTCTCCAGCTCTACCTTGAGCCGCTCCAGGTCGATCTCCGACTGGGCGAGGTCGTTCTGATACTTTTCCACATCGTAAATGAAGAGCGGCGTGCCCTTGTGCACCTCGTCGCCCACCTTCACATAAAGCTCAGCCACCTCTCCCTCGCTGTTCTTCTCCACGGACCAGGTCTCCTGGGCCTCGATCACGCCGGAAAAGCGGTTCAGGATTCCCAGACCGCCGCCTTCACCCGTCAGGACGGATACCTTGGTCACGTAGACCACATTGTCTCCGGACACATCGCTCCCGGCCCCCAGGCGCTGCCAGGCATACCAGCCGCCTCCGGCCAGGAGGGCCAGCACGACCAGAGTCACGATCACTTTGACGACGCCTGATTTCTTCTTTGTCTTCACAGTAAACTCCTCCTTACAGGGAAATGAGACCCGTGCGCTTCCGCCGGATCTTCCCTTCCCGATCATAGCCGCCGCTGGACTTTCCCAGCCTCCCGGCGGACTTGCTTCTCACCAGACAGCAGCGCAGGTCATGGCTCTCCGCCATGTCCGGACAGATGTCTGTGATCGTGAGGGACCCGCAAGGCGGGCACCTCACAATCTTTTATTATACACCATTTCCATCAGCAGTTCACGCTCTTTTACAGACACTTCCGAAAAGGTGACAGCCCCAGGCAGAGAGACCGGGACAGATGCCCGCCCAAAGGAAGAGGCGGCTCTATATCCCGTCATCATGCCGGCTCGCCCCGCGGAGCTCATAAGGATCACTCGACTCACCGCGCGCTCATCAGCTTTTCGAAAAGAGCCGGGTCCGTAATTGCGGCAGAATCGCCGAGCGTAGCCCCATCGAGCATGTCGATCTCGAAATATATGGTGTTCTCATAGTCCCTCTGACTGACCGGTCGCGGCTTGACAACGCAGGCGAAGAAAGTCTCAATGTCCGCCGGATCGGTAATCATACATTCATCATTGTCTCTCCAGACGGTAATGCGCTCCACGTCCTCAATATTCTCAGTCTCCATGGGTTCCCAACCCCTGTCCCTGAAGAAAGCCAGGGTCCTCGCGTACCCGGGATAGATGAGGATCTCGCTGGTGAAGCCGGCCAGATCCACCGCATCTTCCTCACTTGTATAAGGGGTCTGGACCATGATGCAGCCCAGGGGATCCGTGCCGAGGAGAATTCCGGCATTGGCTTCCCGGGCATCCTCCCGGAGGCACCGGGCAAGCTCCGTCCGCTCCGCCTCCGTAAGCACCATTTCCACGCTGTTCTGTGCCGTTATTTTCCAGCTGCAAAGGAACAGATCCTCAAGATATCCCTCTTTCAGATAGCGGAAGGGGTAGGCTGCGTCGCGGTAAGCCCTGTCCTCGCAGAGCTCCGTCAGCGCGGCGGACACTGTATCGAGGGACACTTTATAGCACCGGTAGACGTCGCGGCCGGACTTCAGATGATAGCGGACCGTCACCGGATATCCGTTCTCCTCCGCCGGCCCGAGAACGCCCTCGCGGGCGAGCGCGTAGATCGGCGCGAAGTTGTCCGTCAGCGTCTGGTCCATCAGATAGACGTCCAGGCTCTCCCCGGAGGGTGCCTTGTTATCTTGGTTCACATAAGCACCGTTCAGGAAGCCGTCGTAAAGTCTCTCCTGGCCGATGGCCATGGACTCGATCTTTTCTTCCCCCGGAAGGAACCGGTCATATCCCATGAGGTCCAGATGGAAAATGCAGACAAGGCCGAGCACGCCCGCGAAGACCACCGCCGTGGAGCGCCAGTGGCCCAGGAGGTTCCTCACGTCGGTGCTGAGAATCATCTCGAAGACCACGCTGAAGACCAGAGCTGCCGCGAAGCACCAGAAGATCTCCCAGCCGAGGGCTCCTTCCGAGAAGTTCGTGATCTCTCCGAAGAGGGCTCCGGTGAACATGGCCGCCGGCACGCCGGTCAGGACCTTGAGGCAGGGGGCGATGAAGGGATGGACGAAGGGCGTTTCCGCCCGCTCCATGGGCCTTCTCTCCATGACGAAGACGCAGAGCACCAGGGCCGCGACCAGATATATTATAATAAGAAGACCAGCCACACGGTCCGAGGGGAGCTGGCTCACCAGCGTGAGTGGTGAAAATCTGGCGACAGGTCCCAGACCGCCCGGGCTGTAGTAGGTGTCGTAACAGTTTTCCGCCAGCATCAGGATGAGCAAATAGACCAGGGGGCCGTAGAAGAAAAGGAAGCCCATCACCGCCAGTCCGAGCACCCCTCTGCCCGTGAGCAGCATGGCGAGGACCGCCGCGGTGTAGACGGCCAGGTAACCGACGATGCCCCATATGATTCCCGGGACACAGACTTTAAGGACCTCCGGCGTCACGTTGCCGAAGACCGCGCCGACGCCCAGCAGCGCCACCAGCGTGCAGACAAGATAAGGGATCACGGCGATCAGGATCCCGCTCACATAAGGCACCAGGAAAAGGTGGACCCTCCTCACCGGCATGCCCGCGTAAAAGTCGGTCTGCGCCTTGGAGTGGAGCCAGGAGAAGCCCGTGTATGCCGTCAGCACGGCCGCGACCGCCACCAGGAAGGTCAGCAGGCTTCCCTCGCCGCCGAAATAATTACCCGCCACAGCAGAATATCGCTGGGACAAGGGCATTATTTCCTTGAAGGGAGCGGCACCGAGCTGCTGGTTGTAGATCTCCCGGGCCTGGACCAGGGACATGCAGTACATGACCGGATAAATGAAGAAGCCCGCCAGGGAGATCAGGATGATCAGCCAGTTCCGGCGCTTCATATCGCTGGCGATGAGCTTACGCAAAGATATCTTGGATGTCATAGCCGGCCACCTCCGTTTCACTGATAAAGATTTCTTCGAGGCTCAGGGGCAGGAGCTCGGCATAGACGGGGCTCCGCCTGTTGACTGCCTCCATGATTTCATCGCCCGTTCCCCGGGCCACAATGGTCATGAGCGCGCCGCTCTTCGAGGTGCGGACCACCCTGAGCTCGGAGAGGAGCTCCTGCTCGAGCACCGGATTGGGCAGAACGCACTGGACCTTGTGGGTGTGGAACTTCATGTCCTCCAGGTCCTCGGACAGGAGGATCCGGCCCTTGTGGAGAAGGCCCACATGGTCGCAGATGTCCTCCAGCTCCCGCAGGTTGTGGGAGGCGATGACCGGGGTGAATTTCCTGTCCAGGACCTCCGCGGCGAAAATTCCCTTGACCGCCTGCCGCACCACCGGGTCGAGCCCGTCGAAGGTCTCGTCGCAGAGAAGGCAGCGGGCGCCGCTGGCGATGCCGAGGAAAACGGCGACCTGCTTCTTCATGCCCTTGGAGAAGGTGTTCATTTTCCTCTTCGGGTCGAGCTCCAGCCTCTTCAGGAACCCGTCGTACCTGGCCCTGTCGAAGGCCGGATAGAGGATGGCGTAATAGTCCGCCATGTCCGCAGGCGTCGCATTCTGGAAATAATACCCGCTGTCGCTCAGGAAGCAGATTTCCCTCCTGGCGGCCGGATTGTTGTAGATGGACATGTCGTCCAGCGTGAGGCTGCCCGTATCCGCCTTCAGCACGCCGGCCAGCATGCGGAGGAGGGTGCTCTTGCCGGCACCGTTGGTGCCCACAAGGCCGAAGACCTGACCCTCCTTTATGTTGGCGGTGAGATCATCCACCGCCAGGATATCGTCGAATCGTTTGGAGACATGACTGATTGAGATCACGACTGCTCCTCCTTCCGTTTTATTCCGAAGACCCGGTCCACGCACGCAGCGACGGACGCGCTGTCCACGCCCAGGTCCCTGCCCTCGAAGAGCAGGCCCTCCAGCTTCTCCAGCCAGATCTGCTTCTTTCTGTCCCGGACATTCTGGTTGCCGGAGACGAAGCTTCCCCGGCCCTTGACCGAGTAGATGAAGCCCTCCCGCTCCAGGATGCCGTAGGCCTTGGAGATGGTGTTTGGGTTTATTTTCAGTTCCAGCGCCGTCTGCCTGACCGATGGCATCTGTGTGTCCGGCGGCAGAATGCCACGGACGATCAGCGTCTGGTAACGCTCCACGATCTGCTCGTAAATGGGCCGCCGGTCCTGATAATCTATACTGATCACCGCCCGCTCCTTTCATCACGTACTGCTTCCCGAAAGGTCCTTGCCCCTTCCCGGAAAGTCAACCGATTGCAAAACTGTCACGTGTTGTATGTGTGTACTATGCCACATAGTACGCATAATGTCAAGTGCTTTCTGATAAAGCGGAGAGATCCCTCCTGCCTGCGAAAATCTCTTAAGCGGTGCAAGGCACACCAATTATTCCATTGCAAGGCCCCGCGTTCATCTGTTATAATAGAGTACTAAGCCTAATCAGTGTAATACAAACATGTGTGTGTCTGCGGAAGAAGGTCCCCCATATTCCGGGCTGTGACCTTAATCAGGATCCGCTCAGGCTACCGCCGCCCGCAAGACGGCAGGAGAAGACTTGCTTATGGGAAACATATCAAATTATCTTAACTGGCGCGGAGACCTGGACTTCAGGGAGCACCCCTTCTCGGAGGTGGACAGCCTTGTCCTCTCCGTGCTGGCCGGTCTGGACCTGGACGGCATCGTCCCGGCCAGGGGCAGCGGCGAGAAGATCTCCGTGAAGGCTGCCTCCGAAAAATTTTACATCGCCGGGGACATCAGCTCCCTCAGGGATGAGGAC
>CACXEL010000391.1 GCA_902766655.1 uncultured Lachnospiraceae bacterium
GCCTGGGGAGGTACTGCCGGCTGACCATTGTCGAATGCGCGGATGAGAAAACGCCGGACGGGGCTTCCGCTGAGACCGAGCGCGCGATCAGGCGCACGGAGGGGGAGCGGATCCTGCGGCAGATCAGGGATAACGACTATTGCATCGCCCTGGCGATCCAGGGGAAAAGCATGAGCTCCGAGAAGATGGCGGCCAGGCTGGACGGTCTCATGAATGCCGGGAAGAGTTCCGTTGTCTTTATCATCGGCGGATCGCTGGGCCTCTCCGACGAAGTGCTCTCCCGGGCTGACGAGCTTCTCAGCTTTTCAGCCATGACCTTTCCCCACCAGCTCATGCGGGTGATCCTGCTGGAGCAGATCTACCGGTGTTTCCGGATCATACATCATGAGCCCTACCATAAATGACTTCATTGGCCGTTTCATTTTCAGGCGAAACATGGTAGAATGATTAGGCGCTATACCGTTTTAGAAGGATTGGAGGACGCTGCCATTAACGAAGTACAGCTGCCGATCCCCGCAGAGCATGCGCGGAACATTTTCGGGGATCTGGACAAACATTTAAAGACAATTGAAAAGACGCTTCGGGTCGATATCACCGTTCGCGGGGATGCCGTCAGGATCTCCGGCCCCGGCAATGCGCCGGAGAGGGCAGAAAAGCTGCTCAGGGACCTTCTCCGCCATTCCGAGCGCGGAAATGAGATCACGGACCAGAACGTCGCTTATTCCCTGTCCATGCTCATGTCCGACACGCCGAGCGACCTGGAGGAGCTGGACAAGGATGTCATCATCAATACCATCACCGGCCGCCCCATAAAGCCCAAGACTGCCGGCCAGAAGACCTATGTTGACTCCATCCGCCAGCGGATGATCACCTTCGGCATCGGCCCTGCCGGCACCGGAAAGACATATCTGGCCATGGCCATGGCCATCCGGGCCTTCCGCCGTGACGAGGTCAGCAGGATCATTCTCACCCGGCCGGCCATCGAGGCGGGGGAGAAGCTGGGTTTCCTGCCGGGCGATCTCCAGAGCAAGATCGACCCCTACCTGCGTCCGCTCTACGACGCCCTCTATGAGATCATGGGAGCAGACGCGTTCCAGCGCAATTCGGAGAAGGGGTTGATCGAAGTGGCCCCGCTCGCCTATATGCGCGGCCGCACGCTGGACAACGCCTTCATCATCCTGGATGAGGCCCAGAACACGACGCCTGCGCAGATGAAGATGTTCCTTACCCGTATCGGCTTCGGCACCAAGGTCGTCATCACCGGTGACAGGACCCAGAAGGACCTGCCCCGGGATACCAGGAGCGGACTGGACGTGGCCTGGGAGGTCCTCAGGAACATCGACGAGATCGGTTTCTGCGAGCTGTCCTCGAGGGACGTCGTCCGGCATCCCCTCGTCCAGAAGATCGTCATGGCCTACGAGAAGTACGAGTCCAGACATTCTGACACGAAACCGCCCAGGATCCGTGGCGGCGGGCATCGTACCATAAGACGCAGGGACGAGAGGTCCTAAGGAGAGCATGAGATGACCATCACCATTGAAAATGAATACACTGGCGATGATTTCGCCCGGATCCTGCCCTTCGACATAAGGGCCGTGGCCGACAAGGTAGTGAACGCTGCCCTCGACGAGCTGGACTGCCCCTACGAGGTCTCCGTGAGCATACTGCTGACGGACAGTGAAGGCATCCGGGGAATCAACGCGGAGATGAGGAACATAGACGCGGAGACGGACGTGCTTTCATTTCCCATGTGCGAATATGAGGAACCCGGCTGCTTTGACCATCTGGAGGACGATATCTCAGGCAACTTCGACCCGGAGACGGGAGAACTTCTTTTGGGCGATATCGTTCTGTGCGTTCCCCGGATCCGATCCCAGGCGGAGCAGTTCGGACACAGTACCCTGCGGGAGTACGCTTTCCTGATCGCCCACAGCCTTCTCCACCTGACCGGTTTCGACCATATGGAGCCGGAAGAGGAAGCGCAGATGTTCGCGCTTCAGGAGAAAATTCTGGATTCCTGCGGTATCACCAGAGATGCCGTGTGAATAAATATAAAAACTAGGAGGAGACCATGAAAAAACGTATTGGCCTTACGGCTATAGTTCTTTCAGCTGTGCTGGCTCTCAGCGGCTGCGCCGCAGCCCAGGCAGCTGCCAGGGAGAAAGAGGCGGCTCAGGAAGC
>CACXEL010000392.1 GCA_902766655.1 uncultured Lachnospiraceae bacterium
GGAGTTGACAGGGGGTTCATTTCCTGCTACAATCCGTTACAGCGTTAAAATTGCATAGAGAACTTCTCCCCCCACGGAGAAGATCAAAGACTATGACGAAGACGATCGGGAATCATCCGGAGCACAGAGATCCTGCGCAGGCTGAGAGCAGGAGGAAGGACTTCCCAATGATTATCACTTCCGAGTCGGAGCGCTGAGCGGCATCGCCGTTAGGTTCTCCCGCGCAGGCTGCGTCAGTGCCGAGGACTTGATGGAGTCTGATGAGTGGCGCCTCATTCGGCGCAATTTGAGTGGTACCGCGAGCTAATGACAGCCCGTCTCAAAGCAAACTTTGGGGCGGGTTTTTTATATGTTTCCGGATATGAACGGGTCCATACAGAAAATGCCTGAAGGCCGGGAAATACTCCCGAACGGCCATCCGCCCACAGCGTCACAAAAGAAAAACCAATTCAACCGGACAAGGAGGATACAGGAACTATGCCGGCAAATGCAACCCACAGCAGTGCAGCCACCCAGATGGAGAAGGAAGTGGCCAGCCGAATCATGGCCCTTCGCATGGACAGCGGTTATTCCCAGGCCCAGATGGCCGATATGACAGGATTTTCCCTGGCTGACTATATCGCCTATGAGAACGGAACGACCGACCTTCCCTTCTCCTTCATTCACAAGTGCGCTTCCGTCTTCGACGTGGAAATCATGGAGCTCCTGGAGGGCAAGTCCCCCCGCCTGACGGGATACACCCTCACGAGGAGCGGCGGCGGCCAGCTGACCAGCGTGGAACCGGGCGTTGTCATCAAGAACATCGCCCCCCTCTTCAAGGACCGCATCGCGGACCCCTATTTCGTCGTCTACAACTACAATGAGGCCCAGGAGAAGGCGCCCATCGAGCAGGTCACCCATCCCGGCCAGGAGTTCGACTATGTCCTGGAGGGGTCCATGAAGATCCGCATCAAGGATAAGGAAGAAATCCTGAACGCGGGTGACAGCATTTTCTACAACTCCGGCAACCCCCACGGCATCATCGCCGTCGGCGGCCAGGACGTCCGCTTCCTGGCCCTCGTCCTTCCGGAGGAAGGCGCTGACCTCAAGTGGGAGAAGGGCCGCCTGGTGTCCAAGGACGCCCCGGCGGAGATCCGGAAGGAAGTCTCTCCGGACGCCCTGAAGGCCCCGAACTTCGTATCCAATTTCGTCTCCATCCGTGAGCGCGAGGACGGCTATCCCGAGGAGGTCATTTTCAAAAATACAGACCGCTTCAACTTCGCCTTTGACGTCGTGGACGCCATCGCCGAGAAGGAGCCGGACCGCCTCTGCATGGTCCATCTGGACAGGAACAAGGTCGAGCGCCGCTTTACCTTCCAGGACATGAAGAAGATGAGCGCCCGGGCTGCCAACTATTTCAAGGCCCACGGCATCAGGAAGGGCGACAGCGTTATGCTGATCCTCCGCCGCAACTGGGAATTCTGGCCCATCATCGTCGGTCTCCACAAGCTGGGCGCCGTCGCCATCCCGGCCACCGATCAGCTCAAGCAGAAGGACCTGGAGTACCGCTTCCAGACCGCGTCGGTCAAGGCAGTCTGCTGCACCTTCGACAGCAGCTGCGCCGAGGAAGTCGAGAAGTCCCTGGCCGCCTGCCCGACCGTCAAGGAGCTCTTCACGACCGGCGGCACCAGGGAGGGCTGGCACTCCTTCGACGACGAGTATGACATGTACTCCAGCCGCTACCGCTTCACCGGCGATTCCATCCGCGGAAATGACACCATGCTCATGCTCTTCTCCTCCGGCACCTCGGGTTATCCCAAGGCTGTCGTCCACAGCTGCAAGTATGCGCTTGGCCATTTCGTCACAGCACGCTACTGGCAGTGCGTGCACGCGGAGGGTCTGCATTTGACCATCTCCGACACCGGCTGGGGCAAGGCTCTCTGGGGCAAGCTCTACGGCCAGTGGATGAACGGCGGGGCGACCTTTGTCTACGACTTTGACCGCTTCCACGCCGACGACATCCTGCCGCTCTTCGCCAAGTACAAGATCACGACCTTCTGCGCGCCGCCGACCATGTACCGCTACTTCATCAAGGAAGACCTGAGCAAGTACGATCTCTCCTCCATCCGCCACGCCTCCATCGCGGGCGAGGCCATGAATCCGGAGGTCTTCAACCGCTTCCGCGAGGCCACCGGCATTTCCATCATGGAGGGCTTCGGCCAGACAGAGACCACGCTGACCGTCGGAAACTTTATCGGCATGACGCCCAAGCCGGGATCCATGGGCAAGCCCAGCCCCATGTACACGGTCATGCTGATGACGCCGGACGGAAACGAGGCCGCCGTCGGCGAACCCGGCGAGGTCTGCATCAAGTACAACGCTGGCAGCGAGCCCTGCGGACTCTTCAAGGGCTATCTCAATAATCCGGAGGCAACTGCGGCTGCCAAGAACAACGGCTGGTACCACACCGGCGACCAGGCCTGGGCGGATGAGGACGGCTACTACTGGTACGTCGGCCGCATCGACGACATCATCAAGTCCTCCGGCTACCGGATCGGACCCTTCGAGATCGAGAGCGTCATCATGGAGCTGCCCTACGTCCTCGAGTGCGGCGTCTCCGCCGTCAAGGACGAGATCCGCGGCCAGGTGGTCAAGGCCAGCATCGTCCTGGTCAAGGGCACCGAGGCGACCGATGATCTCAAGAAGGAGATCCAGAACTACGTCAAGAAGCGCACGGCTCCCTACAAGTACCCGAGGATCGTGGAATTCAGGAGCGAGCTGCCCAAGACCATCAGCGGCAAGATCATCCGCAACCAGCTGTGACCGGTCTCCGGACAGATTGACCCGGCGGAGAAGGGGGAGCGCTGAAGACCGCTGAGGATCCTTTCGACTTCTGCAGGCGGATCTGACCCGCGGCAGAGAGAGGGACCTGAAGTCTGCTAAGGACTCCACGAAGGCCTGTACCCCCGTTTGGGGACTCAAAAACCGGGCCCGGTCCGGGACTTTGGATAAATTGCCCCTTCACAGCAGTAAATTTTGGGCTATAATAGTGAACAATCGGTCTTGCCCGGGCAGATGCCCGGGTATGACCGTGCGAGGAGATTTTGCAAACAAAAAGGAGACACCAGTAAATGAAGAGAAGATTCAAGGTTGTTTTCAACCGTGAAAAGTGCAAAGGCTGCGAGCTTTGTATCAACTTCTGTCCGAGGAAGATCCTTGCCCTGGATCCGGAGGTCAATGCCAAGGGCTATCATCCCGCCGGCATCGTCGATCAGGACAAGTGCATCGGATGCTCCAGCTGCGCGGTCATGTGTCCTGACTGCTGCATCAGCATCTATGAGTTAGAGGAGGGCGAGTCATGAGCAGAATCCTGATGAAGGGAAACGAAGCCTTCGCCGAGGCAGCCATCAGGGCCGGCGTCAAGTGCTATTTCGGCTATCCCATCACACCGCAGAATGAAATTCCCGAGTACATGTCCCACGAGCTTCCCAAGGCCGGCGGCGCCTTCATCCAGGCCGAGTCTGAGCTGGCGGCCATCAATATGGCCTTCGGCGCGGCGGCCAGCGGCGGACGTGTGTTCATTTCCACCAGCTCCCCGGGTCTCGCCCTTATGCAGGAAGGCATCGGCTTCATCGCTTCCTGCGAGGTCCCGCTCGTCATCCTGAACGTCTCCCGCGGCGGTCCCGGCGTCGGCGGTATCCAGCCCGGCCAGGCGGACTATATCCAGGTCACGAGAGGCGGCTACAACGGCGATGTCAAGATTCCCGTCTTCGCTCCCTCCAGCATTCAGGAGTGCGCCAATCTGATCTACGAGTGCTTCGACGTCGCAGAGAAGTACCGCAATCCGGTCGTCATCCTGGCCGACGGTATGCTGGGCCAGATGATGGAGCCGGTGGAGCTGCCCGAAGCCAAGGGCATTATCCCGGTCGATCAGATCCATGCCGTAAAGCCCTGGGCCATCACCGGCACCGATTTCCACGAGGGAAGGAACGTTGTTTACTCCCTCCGACTGGATCCCCAGGTCCTGGAGAACCACGTCGAGGATATGTTCGCCAAGTACGCCGAGGCTGAGAAGGAGCTTGTCCGCTGGAGCGACCAGGGCCTTGAGGACGCCGAGATCGTCTTCGTCGCCTTCGGCACCATGTCCAGGCTCTGCGCGGAGGCTGCCGAGATCCTGGAGGAGCGCGGCATCAAGGCCGGCCTGATCCGGCCCATCTCCCTCTGGCCCTTCCCGGAGGCTGCCTTTGACAAGATCGGGCCCAATGCCAAGGTCGTCATCTCCACGGAGCTGAACATGGGCCAGATGCTCACCGACGTGAAGGCCGCCGTGGCC
>CACXEL010000393.1 GCA_902766655.1 uncultured Lachnospiraceae bacterium
GAGACGGTCGTATAGAAGACGACCCGGTCACTGTAGGACAGCTCATTATATGCGGTTATGAAATCGGTCAAAGCTGACATGATAGTGCTGGTCCTCCTGCCAAGATAAGGATATCATAGCAAACAAATGTTTGTATGTCAACTATTACCGCTAAAAAAGCCACGGATGTTATTATTAGTTAGTCAAACCTAACTGGAGCGTGAGCTATGCCGAGGATCCCCTGCAACCTCAGCTTCCGGCAGGGCGACGCCACCCACCTGGACTTCCCGGATGAGACCTTCGACGCCGTGGCGAGCAACTACGTCTACCACAATATCCCCTCCAGGGACCGCCAGGCCCTTCTCCTCGAGACCCTGCGGACACTGAAGAAGGGAGGGACCTTCGCGATCCACGATATTTTCACGCCCGGCAGGTACGGGGATATGGAGGCATTTGTCAGAAAGCTGAAGGAAATGGGCTACGAGAAGGCCGAGCTCATCGACACGGCCAGCGGCATGTGGATCCGGAAGGAGGAGGCCGGCTGGATGGACCTGGCCGGGGCCGGGCTGCTGGTGGGAAAAAAATAAGATTTTGAGAATCAGGGACGGTCCTTTTTTCTCATTTTTCGAAATTTTTTCGAAAAATGAGAAAAAAGGACCGTCCCTGCCTCTCAAAAAAGGCCGTCTCTGCTTCTCAAAAACCTCACCCCTTGATTTTTATCCCGGGACAGTTACAATTATATTCAGACAGGAATGCCCCTGTCAATTCAGCAGACAGGTGGGAATCAGGGACGGACCTTTTTCCCATTTTGGGAAAAAGGTCCGTCCCTGATTCCCACGTCCCTGATTCCCAACAGGAGGTGTCTTTATGCCAACCAGTACCATCTACGCCGACCGGATCCAGGTCGAGCACCTGACGAACCCCATCGGCATCGACTACGTCCGCCCCGAAATCGAGTGGATTCCCACCGGCGCCAAAGCGCAGACGGCTTTCCGCATCGTGGAGACGGACCCTGAGGGCGAGGTCCTGTCCGACTCGGGAAAGGTCCTCTCCTCGGCGACCGTCTATCAGCCGGAAAATAGAAAACACGCCCGCGACATCGTCAACGTCTGGATCGAGCTCTGGGACGAAGGGGACCAAAAAGGCGGGATCCGCTGTGCCCACTACGAGCTGGGCCTGACCCGGCCCGCCGACTTTCAGGCCAAATGGATCGATCCGGAGCTGAAGCCTTCAAAGGGCTATCGCCCCTCCTACCTCAGGAAGCGCTTCAACGTCAAAAAAGCCGACAAGGCCCGCCTCTACATGACCGCCCACGGCATGTATTCCTTCCTGATTAATGGCCGGCGCGTCACCGACCAGGTCCTCACCCCGGGCTACACCCAGTACAACAAGCGCCTCCAGGTCCAGACCTACGACGTCACGTCCGCCCTCCGCCCCGGTGAAAATGAACTCATGGTCCAGCTCTCCGACGGCATCTGGCGCGGCCCCATGGGCTACATGCGCTTCCGCAACTGCTTCGGCACGACCCTGGCCCTTTTGGCCCAGCTGGAGGTGGACGGCGAGGTCCTCTGCGTGACCGACGAGACCTGGGAGGCCTCCCAGAACGGCCCCATCACCGCAGAAGACACGATGTGCTACGAAAAGTATGACGCAAGGAAATACTTTCCGACCCGCTGGCACGGCGTGAAGGTCGAAGACTTCGGTTACGACACGCTCATCGGCTGCGATGCGCCGCCCGTGCTGGCCCATGAGTCCTTCAAGCCCACGGTCCTGACCACGCCCAAGGGCGAGACGGTGCTGGACTTCGGGCAGAATATGGCGGGCTTCATTTCCTTCAAGGTCCGGGCCAAGGCCGGGGACCGCATCCGGCTGACCCACGGGGAGACGCTGGACGCGAAGGGGAACTTCACCATCGAGAATTTCCAGAACGCCATTCCCCTCATGAAGCTCGGGCAGGAGATCGATTACATCTGCAAGGACGGCGTGAACGAGTACCGCCAGACCACCGGCTATTTCGGCTTCCGCTACGTGAAGATCGAGACCCGGGTGGCCTGGAAGCCGGAGGACTTCACGGCGCACGCGGTCTACTCGGACATGGAGCAGCTCGCCTTTGTCAGGACCGGGAACGCGGACGTGAACCGGCTCTTTGAAAACTCCGTCTGGTCCATGAAATCCAATTTCGTCGACATTCCCACGGACTGCCCGCACCGCGAGAAGAGCGGCTATTCCGGCGACATCCAGGTCTTCTCGAACACCGCCCTGGTCCTCATGGATTCCTACGCCGTCCTCAGAAAATGGCTCCTCGACCAGGCCTCCACCCAGTTCGAGACCGGCGCCGTCAAGCAGATCACCCCCGAAAAGCCGGACCTCATGGAGCCCGACGGCGGCTCCGGCTGGTGCGACTCCCTGGAGATCGTTCCCTGGAACATGTACCGCCGCTACGGCTCGCCCCGAATCCTTGAGACCCTATACGAGCCCATCAAAAAGTGGGAGGATTTCTGCCTGACCCGCGCCAAAGCCGTCCGCGAGGGAAATGAAAACCTCCCCAAAGAGATCTCCGACTACCTCGTCGACACCGGCTACCACTGGGGCGAGTGGTGCGAGCCCGACTCCACCAACAAGCTGGACCACCAGCACACCAGGGACGGCTACAACACGGACGTCGCGACGGCCTACCTGGCCTACGGCACGCACATTCTCTCCGAGATCGCCGCGGTCCTGGGCAAAAAGGAAGACGCCGCCCACTACCTGGCGGAGTCTGAAAAGGCTAAAAATGCCTACCGCTGCATGTTCACCAGGGACGGCGCCATCGAGTCCAAGCGCCAGTGCCAGTATATCCGGCCGATCATTCTGGGGCTGCTGAACTCCGACGAGGAGCGCCAGGCCGCGGCGGACGCGCTGAACAACCTGGTCATCGAGAAGGGTTACCACCTGAACACCGGCTTCCTCACGACCTTCGAGCTCTGCCGGGTGCTCACGGACTACGGCCACAACGACACGGCCTACGCCCTGCTCCTCCAGGATACCCGTCCGTCCTGGCTCTACGCCGTGAAGAAGGGGGCGACCGCGATTCCCGAGAGCTGGAACTTCATCAACGACGAGGGGAAGGTCTACAATTCTTTCAACCACTATTCCTACGGGTCCATTTCCTCCTGGATGGTCGACCGCGCGGCCGGCATCCGGGTGGAGAAGGGAGAGCTGACCATCCGGCCTTATCCGGATCCGCGGCTCGGGAGCATGGACTGCATTTACCACTCGCCCCTCGGCACTGTCCGCTCGGCCTGGCGGTATGAGGGGGAGGACGTTAAGTACGAGATCGAGGTGCCCTGCAACGTTTCCGCCAGGGTGCAGCTGCCCGGGCGGGAGGAGACTGTGCTGACGGCCGGGACCTACGTCCTGTAAGGCTGAGAATGGAGGAGGGATGCTCCTTTTTTGAGAGGCAGGGACGGTCCTTTTTTCTCATTTTTTCGAAAAATTCGGAAAAATGAGAAAAAAGGACCGTCCCTGCCTCTCAAAAAAGCCCCTGCCTGATTCTCCATTCTCATGCCCCCTGTTTCATGGTAGAATAAAGGAACTTCCAACATTCAGGAGATTTCCATGTGTGATATCAGTGTAATTGTTGCCCTTTACAACGTCGAAGAATACCTCGCCGAGGCCCTGGACTCCCTCCTCAGGCAGGGCGACGTCAGTCTGCAGGCCATCCTGGTCGACGACGGCTCCACGGACCAAAGCAGCGGGATCGCCAGGGCATACGCAGCGAAATATGATTGGATCGAATACCACCGGATCGACAACGGTGGCCCCGGCCGCGCGCGCAATTACGGCGTTTCCCTTGCCAGAGGCAAATACCTCGCTTTCCTGGACGCGGACGACCTCCTCCCGGACCGCACCTACGAGCGCATGCTGCAGAGGGCAGAGAAGGACGGGAGCGAGCTGACGATCTGCCATGTCGACCGCTTCAATTCCCGGAGCCACTGGAATTCGCCGCTCCACGACAGGGTCTTCCGGAAAATGACTCCCGTCTCCCACGTGCGGGAGAATCACGCATTGCTCTACGACACCACGTCCTGGAACAAGCTGATCCTGCGATCCTTCTATTTAAAGAACAGCTTTTCCTTTCCGGAAGGCATCCTTTACGAGGATATTCCGCTCGCCATCTCCGTGCATTGCCTGGCCAATCAGGTCTCCCTCCTCTTTACGGTGGGCTACCACTGGCGTGTCCGTGACGGCGAGACCAAATCCATCACGCAGAACACGGACCACACCCGGAACCTGGACGACCGGATCACCGCGCTTCGGATGCTGAACAAATTCATGGAGGAGAAGGCCGCGGATCCGGCGCTGCAGCTGGCCCAGCAGGTCAAAACGCTGGAGATTGACATGCTGGTCTTCATAAACAAGTGCAAGGACCTTCCCCGGGAGACAGCCCTTCAGTACCTGCAGAGGATAAATGCGTACATCGATGAGGCGATCGACGAGGCCGCCTTTGCAAAGCTCAGGATCCTCGACCGCCAGAAATACCTGCATGTGAGGAGCAACGATCTCGACGGCCTCCTCACGCTGCTGGCCTATGACCAGTACCCCGACGCGCCGGTGACGGAACGCGACGGAGGCCTGTACGTCGACCTGCCCGGTGACTTGTTCACGATTTCCGACAGGTCCTTCACGGAAGAGCTGGGCAGAAAGCTGCCGCGCCAGGAGGCGGACGCGGTCTCGCTCAGTGAGAAGGAGCTGTCCCTGAAGGTTTTCATTTACCGGGACAGGTACAATATCGCAGGGGAGGCGGACCAGCGCGTCACGGCCTGCCTCTATGATGAGCTCAGCGGCGAAAAGATCCCCATGGAGGCGGCATTTTTCGATGCGGCCCGTCTCACGGAGGAATCCGGCACGATCACCGAGGCAAAGCGGGGCATTTCGACCGCGTACTGCTACGACGGAGCGGGTGTCACGCTCAGCGTGGACCTGGAAAATGCAGACAGGCTCTTTTCTCAGGACCGCCAGTTCACCATTCTGGTCGAGGCGGAGAGCAGGTACTTCCATGACCGGTTCCTCCTGGCCCCGGAGGGGGCGGCCTTCACCGATGCCGTCGGAAAGACGGTCGTCTGCGGGGACTGCGCCCTCACGGTCGGGAAGGGGGAGCCGAAGACCTTTTTGCTCAAGGTCGACAGGCAGCCGATCACCGTGAACGGCGTTTCCTTCCGGGAGGGAGGGCTCACCTTTGACCTGAGTGCAGATGTGGCGGGGCTTTGGGCAAAGGAGAAGAACGGCGATAATACCGCGGAAGCGGAGAAGACCGGTGAGAGGAGCTTCACCTTCAGGACGGATGGGCTTGCCGATCTGCAGATGGAGGTGTATGCAGACCTTCCGAAGGGAAACGGGGCTGTGATCCGCAAAAGAGTGCTTGCGCGGGAGAAGACTTTCGACATGCGGACCGCGGACGGCGCGTACGCCTTCGTCGGAAATATGGGTGACGGCGGCTTCAAGTTCATCGTAAAACGGCGAGTCGCGGTGGTCGACAAGGTTTCCGCCACCAGGCAGCAGTTCAGAATCAGCGCCGTGATGGAGCCGGGCATGCCGGACCAGGTCAGCAAAATACTCCTGAAAATGGAGGCACCGCTGGAGGGGCAGGAGATCGTCCTCGCCTCGGCCGACTATGATCCGGAGGAGAACGGGGGCGGCCGGTGTTCATTTACCATGGACTTTAAAAAGCTGGTCAAAAAGCTCTATTCCGGGAGACGCCGCCTTTTCGTCGAGCTGGTCGGCCCGGACGGCGATGTCACCCGGATGGCGCCGTACAGCATCGTTCCCTGCAACAAGAGCCTTGAGATCTCGAATATGACCGTAAAGCTGAAGCGAACCTGGTTCGGGGAGGTGTTCCTGCAGGTCAAAAATGACTGGGAAAAAGAGGAGAGCAGTCCGCGGAAGAGAAAACGCCTGATCGTGGAGCGGTATCCGGCTTTCCGGGAGGAGGAAATCCAGCCAAAGACCATTCTCTTCGAGGCACTGCAGGGGGCTGAGTACGGCGGCACGCCGAGGGCGGTGTACGAATATATTATTCAGAAGTATCCCGAGTACAGGTGCGTGTGGTCCCTGCGGGACCCCAAGGTGCCGATCGCCGGCAAGGCCCGGCGCGTGAGGAAGGGTTCGTTGGACTATTACCATGAGCTCGCGACTGTTCAGTATCTGATCAGCAATGAGAGTCTTCCGAACCTGTTCGTGAGGCGGGAGGGACAGACCGAGATCCTGTTCACGGGCGAAGCCCCCGCGGAGACGGCGGGGCCGGAGGCCGGCGAAACCTTCGCCTCTGAGAAGGACGTGCTCAAATATATCAGAAAGAACAAGCGCAGCGGCTATCTGGCGATCCCGGCCATGGAGCCGGAGACTTTTGTCCAAAAGGTGATGCTGGACACACTCGAGAGAGTGAAGGCGGCGCTGCATGGGCTGAGGGGCAGGTGAGAGAAAATATGCAGATACGCCGTTTCATCCCCTCCGATGCTGCCCCGGTGTCCGCGCTCATCGCGCGGACGCTGAGGATTTCCAACGCCGCCGACTATGCCCCCGGGGAAATCGAGGACCTGGTCGCGCGGATGCAGCCGGACTTTATCCTGCAGCGCGCGGCGTGGACGCATTTCTACGTCGCCGAGGAAAATGACACCATCATCGGCTGCGGCGCCATCGGTCCCTATTGGGACCGGGAGGACGAGAGCAGTCTTTTCACGATCTTCGTCCTGCCGGAGTGGCAGGGCCGGGGCGTTGGCCGGCGGATCGTCGAGACGCTGGAGCGGGACGAGTTCGCCATGCGGGCAAAGCGCATCGAGATCCCGGCCTCCGTCACCGGCCTCGCCTTCTACCGGAAGCTGGGTTACGATTTCAAGGACGGATGCGCTGAGATCGATGAGGAGCACCTCTACCGCCTGGAGAAGTGGCTGTGATCTTTTTGAGAGGCAGGGACGGTCCTTTTTTCTCATTTTTCCGAAAAATTCGGAAAAATGAGAAAAAAGGACCGTCCCTGCCTCTCAAAAAACCTCGGCTTCCCCAGACAATACAACTTAAAAAGATAGCTGTATACAATCACCTCCCCTGTATATTATAGTAATATCAGCAGCATATGAGCGTCGGTTGTCATTTCCCATGCGCGAGAGGAGAGGAGGCAGCCGCACGACCGGAAGGAGGAATCATCACGGCTATGAAGAGAATCAACACCCAGGACCTGCAGCCATTTGAAAGCCAGCACGCAGCTATCGTCAGGAGCCTCGCACCGGAGTGCATGGTCCTGCTCAAAAATGAAGGCATCCTCCCCATGGCAAGGGGCGGCAAGCTGGCCCTCTATGGCAGCGGCGCCCGCGCCACCATCAAGGGCGGCACCGGCTCCGGCGACGTCAACGTCCGGAAATTCGTGAACGTCGAGGAAGGCCTTAAGAACGCCGGCTATGAGATCACCACCGAATACTGGCTGGACGCCTATGACAAGGCTGTCGCCGAGAACAAGGCCGCATTTTTCAGGGAGATCCGCAAAAAGGCCGATGAGGCCGGCGCGAACCCGGTCTTATTTGCCCTCGGCTCCGCCTGCCCGGAGCCGGAATACGATTTCCCGCTGACCGGGGAGGGCGATACCGCTGTCTATGTGCTTGCCCGCATTTCCGGCGAGGGAGCCGACCGCAGGCCGGAGGCAGGCGACGTGAACCTGACAGAGACGGAAATCCGCGATATCAAGAGGCTGAATGCCCTGTACCGGAACTTTGTCCTGGTCCTCAACACCGGCGGCATGGTGGACCTGACACCGGTCAGTGATGTCAAGGCCGTTCTGATCATGGGCCAGCTGGGCATGGCCGCGGGCGATGCCCTGGCGGACGTTCTGACCGGCGCGGCCTATCCCTCCGGCAAGCTGACCATGACCTGGGCGCCCATCGACGCTTACCCCTCCACCGAGGGCTTCGGCGACCTCAGCGATACATATTATAAGGAAGGCATTTACGTCGGCTACCGCTACTTCGACACGGCCGGCGTGGCCCCGACCTACCCCTTCGGCTACGGCATCGGTTATACGACCTTCTCCGTCGCTTCCAAGGGCATCGCGGTCAAGGACGGTGAGATCACCGTGACAGCCGCTGTCACCAACACCGGCAAGGCCGCGGGCAAGGAGGTCGTCCAGGTCTACTACTCTGCTCCCGCGGGCGACCTCGACAAGCCTTTCCAGGAGCTGGCCGGCTACGTCAAGACCGCCGAGCTGGCCGCGGGCGAGTCCCAGGAGGTCTCCGTGACCTTCCCCATCAGCCAGATGGCCTCCTACTGCGAGAAGTGCGCCGCCTGGGTCCTGGAGGAGGGAAATTACTACATCCGCGTGGGCAATTGCTCCAGGAACACTGTCATCGCCGGCGCCGTGTCGCTGACCGGCAAGGCCGTGGTCGAGAAGGATATGAACATCGGCGGCGAGAGCGGCTTTGAGGACCTGAAGCTGGCGCCGGCCTCCTGCGAGTGCGATGCGGCAGCCAAGGCAGCCGTGGAGCCCATCAAGGTCGATCCCTCCGTCATCGAGACCAGGACAGTGACCTACGCGCAGTACGCGAATGAGCTGCCGGCCGGCGAGCCCTTCTCCTGGAAGCAGGTGGTAAGCGGCGAAAAGACCCTGGACGAGTTCGTGGCGGGCCTCACCGACGACCAGCTGGCCTATCTCTGCATCGGAACCTACCAGGACATCGAGGGCGACATCCTGGAAGTCATCGGAAATGCAGCCAACCACGTGGCCGGCGGCGCCGGCGAGACGACCTCCCGCCTCGAGGACCTGGACGTTCCCGCCCTGATCATGGCCGACGGCCCTGCGGGCCTCCGCCTCAGCAGGGAATACCGCGTCAATGCGGACGGCACCTGCAAGGGTACTTCCAGCCTTGGCGGCGACATGATGCTTGTATTTACCGAGGAGGAGCGCGCGGGCATGGCGGCGGCCGCCCTGGCGACGGAGGATCCGGACCAGGAGACCTTCTACCAGTACTGCGTGGCGATTCCGATCGGCACGGGCATTGCCCAGTCCTTCAACGATGACCTGGCCGCCGAGTGCGGCAGGCTTGTCGGCGAGGAAATGGAGATCTTCGGCATCGACATCTGGCTGGCCCCGGCCCTCAATATCATGAGATCCCCCCTCTGCGGCCGCGACTTCGAGTACTTCTCCGAGGATCCGCTGGTGAGCGGACGCATGGCCGGCGCCATCACCCGGGGCGTCCAGTCCTATCCGGGAAGGGCTACCACCATCAAGCATTTCGCCTGCAACAACCAGGAGACCGACCGCTACTTCTCCAACAGCCTCCTCTCCGAGCGCACGCTGCGCGAGATCTACCTCAAGGGCTTTGAGATCTGCGTCAAGGAGACCCAGCCCAAGTACATCATGACCTCCTACAACCTCATCAACGGCGAGCACGCCTGCAATATGTACGATCTCAACACCAGGGCGCTGCGCGACGAGTGGGGCTTTGCGGGCGTCGTCATGACCGACTGGCTGGTCACCGGCGGCATGGGCCCGAAGGGTCCCAAGTACCCCTGCGCTTCCGCGGCGGGCAACGTCAAGGCCGGCAATGAGATCACCATGCCGGGCATCCCCTCCGACAAGGCGGACATCATGGCCGCGCTGGCGGACGAGGGACATCCCTACCACCTGACCAGGGCGGACCTGCAGCTCTGCGCCAAGCGGGTTCTTGCCATGACTCTTGAGATGACTGCCGCCAGGTAAAGAGGCAGCCTGGAAACTGAAAATCAGGAACATTCCTTTTTGAGAGGCAGGGACGGTCCTTTTTTCTCATTTTTCGGGATTTTTTCGAAAAATGA
>CACXEL010000394.1 GCA_902766655.1 uncultured Lachnospiraceae bacterium
CCGGGCGAGACGATCACGGCTTCCGCAGAATACAGTGTTACCCAGGCGGATATCAACGCCGGCCGTGTCGACAATGTGGCGCTGGCGTCCGGCTTGTCACCCCGGGGAACGAGCGTGGAGGATGACGGAGAAGCAGGGACCGGGCTCGCTCAGTCTCCCGCCTTTACCGTAGTCAAGAGCGTCGACCGGGAGCGGATCGAGAGAGCGAAGAGCGGCGACGCCATCAGCTACACGCTGTCTATGGCCAACACCGGTAACGTCACGCTTTACAACTGCGTGTTCGAGGATGAGCTTGAAGGGCTCGGCGAGCTCCGGTATGCCTCCGATGACCGCACCCTTGAACCGGGCGAAATCATGACGGCAACTGCCATTTACACCGTCAGCCAGGCAGATATCGACCGCGGCTATGTGAGGAACGTCGTTCTGGGAAGAGCGGACGGTCCTGACGGAAGACCTCTGGACCCTGTGTCCGACGAGGTCGTGACCGAACTGCCGCCCGAACCGGCCATCCTCATTGTCAAGACGCCCGACCGGGACGTGATCCGCGGCGCCGTTCCCGGTGACATGATCCGCTACAGTTTTACCGGCACGAACACCGGCAATGTGACGCTGGAGGATATCAATCTGTCGGATGAGCTGGAAGGCTTATCAGAGCTCACCTGTGACTGGAGCCTTGCCTCTGCGGGGGAAGGCGTGCTGCTGCCCGGCGAGAGCCTTCTGGCGGAAGCCTCCTATACCCTTACCCAGGCGGACATCGATCTGGGTGAGGTCACGAACCATGTCGTCATTTCCGCAGCGGCACCGGCGGATGAAGAGACCGGGGAACGCAGGACCGTGACGGATGAGGACGATGCCGTGACAGAACTGATGCGCGAAGGCGGCGTCGAGGTCACGAAGACGGCAGATCCTGTCCGGATCGACGGCGCAAAGGCGGGCGATAAGATCGTCTACACCATCAAAGGAACCAATACCAGCAACGTTACGCTCAGCGAGGTGACTCTCAGGGATGACCTGGAAGGTCTGGGAGAGCTGTCACTCGACTGGTCAGGCGCATCACTCGGCGAGGGCATTCTGCTGCCGGGCGAGAGCGTGACTGCGAAAGCAGAGTACGCTGTCGGACAGAAGGACGTTGACGCGGGCAAGGTCGTGAACCATGTCGTCATTTCCGGCAGGACGCCGGAACGAAGGGACGGCACTTCGGATATACTGACGGACGAGGATCTGGCTGCCACGCTGCTTCTCGGCGATGCGGCGATCCGCGTGGAGAAAAATGCGGACAGGACCAGGATCGAACGGGCGAAGGCGGGAGACCGGATCAGCTATACGATCAAGGTGACCAACACCGGTCTGCTTACGCTTCGGAAGCTGACCGTGGAGGATTCACTCCAGGGCCTGGATCCCCTGAAATATGACTGGTCCGGCGCCTCCCTGGGTGAGGGAATCCTGCTGCCGGGCGAAAGCGTGACGGCAGTCGGAACCTATCCGCTGACCCAGGAGAACATCGACAGCGGTGCGGTCAGGAACGTTGCCATTGCCGAGGCGGAGACACCCGACGGGGCCGTGATCAGCGGCCGGGATGAGGTGAGGACCGAGATCCGGATTCATCCGTCCATCTCCCTCACAAAGAGTGTGGACAGGAAGGAAATCCTGAACGCCGTTTCCGGGAATGAGCTTCACTACGGCTTCACCGTCACCAACACAGGCGACACCACGCTCAGCAGCGTCTCCATCCGGGACCAGCTGCCTGATCTGGAGAAGCTCACCCTGAACTGGAGCGGGAGCTCCGATCCGGCCACCGGCGAGGGCGTACTCTCGCCCGGTGAGACTGTGTCGGGGACAGCCCTTTACCGCATAGCGGAGAATGATATAGAACATGGAAAGGTCGTCAACACGGCTGTCGCTGGCGGCACCACAGCCTCCGGGGAACGGATCGAATCTGCGGCGGTTTCGGTGACCACCATTCTGCGGGCACCGGCGGGCACGTCCTCTGCGCCGTCCTACAGGTCGGAGGGAGGAAACCGGACTGCCGGCCCGGTCAGGACCGGGGATACTTCCAGACCCATCCTGTATCTGCTCCTTATGGCCGGCTGCGCGGCTGCTGTCATTGCTGTCGCCAGGAGACGGAAAATGAAATAAGAGCACTATCCGGCCCATGCTGGGGCGGATAGCGGGTTGCAGAGAAAAGCCCCCTCCGGAGTGTCAGACGGCGGGGGCTCTTCTCATGGCGGAGCGGGGAAGGAATGAGCACAAAAAAGCCATTCGCCGACCTGGCGAATGGCTTTCCGACGTGTCTGACAGGAGTCGAACCCGCGCACCCGGAACCGGAATCCGGTGCTCTATCCACTGAGCTACAGACACATATGTAAAAGAACCGGCCCGCCGGATCTGCGGGCCTTTCTTTGATGGAGATAATGAGATTCGAACTCACGGCCTTTCGGATGCGAACCGAACGCTCTCCCACTGAGCTATATCCCCACAACAAGAAATATAATAATACTTTTCCCCGGGGTTGGCAAGGGATTTTTTTAAATTGTTAATTGTTTATGAAGTCATCAAGTCGAGTTGTGAAATCCGGCAAATTGCTTTATAATGTTCGGGAAAGGGCGCCCGGCGCCCCTGGCTTTGAAAATTTAAGAAAGGGAGGCAACTATGTTAGATAATTTCAGAGAATGGCTGTCAGACAACCTGCGGTATATCCTGCTGGTCCTCGCCATCTTTCTTGCCCTTGCCCTGGTCTTTTTCGGCGTGAGAGCAATCACCGATGCCATGAACGGCAGGAGCGGTGGGAACGGGAATGCCGTGGAGGATACCGGGAATACGGAGGATGTTTCCGACGTGCAGCCGACGGCAGGAGCGATTGAGGCTGAGGAGGCTACCCCCGAACCTACCGCCGAGCCTGAGCGGCATATCGTCGGCGGAGAACTCAGGGATGATATCTATCCGGATGTGGCCCGGGTCATCACGACCTACTACGAGTCCATGCAGAACAGGGACGTGGAAGGGGTCCGCTCTGTGGCGGATGTACTGCCTGATGAGGCGGCGCAGAGGATCAGCGCCTCCTCGACCATCTATTCCGACCTCAAGATCTACACGAAGGAAGGTCCGGACGGGGATGACTCCAGTTTTGTCGTCTATGTGTCCTATAAGTATCAGAACGAAGGTCAGCTGACCATGTTCCCGGGCATCGAGCGCATGCTGGTCAGGAAGGATGAGACCGGCGCTTACAAGATCGTGTTCAGCGAACTCGATCAGGCAACACAGGACTATATCGATTCTCTGGCCGAATCCGATGATATTAAGCAGCTCATGGCCAGGATCGAGAATGAATATGCGACCGCCCAGGCCGTTGAGGACGCCGCAAGGGCGGCCAGCGCGGACGGTGAAGACAGTGCGGCAGCCGCAGCCCCCGGTGACGACGTTACCCAGAGAAGCGCTTATATCAAGGCCGACGTCAACCTCCGCGAGGGTGCCGGGACCGAGTATCCTGTGATCGCGGTCCTGAAGGCCGGTGAGGCTGTCACCATCATCGGCGAGAAGTATAACGACTGGTACTACGTCGTGTCTGCCCGCGGAGACGGCTATGTGAATGCCGATTACATCGCCGATGATTCTACTGCATCCACAGGCGAAGCAATCGCTCCCGAAGAGTCCTCGGAAAATGAAAGCACACCCGCTCAGGAAGAGCCTGCGCCGACGCCGACACCGACTCCTGCCCCGCAGTACACCGATACCTGGAGCGACACGGTCAATGCGGCCGGTGTCAATCTGAGGGCTGGAGAGAGCATGGAAGCTGCCATCATTGGCGTCCTGACCAAGGGTGAGACTGTCACCGTCACCGGCAGTGCCCACAACGGCTGGTATCATGTCGTGAACTCCAGTCTCGGCGAAGGTTATGTCGGCGCCCGCTATGTAGGCGCGAGACCTGCTGAGGAGATTGCCTCTGCCGGCGATACCTGGACCGACACCATCAACGGAGGCGTCAACCTGAGGGCCGGAGAGAGCATGGAAGCCGCCATCATCGGCGTCCTGAACCCCGGCGAGACGGTCACCATCCAGGGCAGTGCCCATAACGGCTGGTATCATGTCGTTTCCTCCAGACTGGGTGAAGGCTATGTAGGCGCCCGCTTTGTCGGTGCCGCGCAGACCTCTGCTGACAGCCAGGCTGCGGCTGCCACGACCACTACCGATACGGCCGGCAGACAGGTGCCGGAGGCCACAGCGGGCTCCACAGCCCCTGTCTATGGCGGTGAATGGTCCGGTACCGTCAACGCAGGCTGCAACCTGCGGGAGGGCCCCGGAGCCGATTACGCCATCATCGGCATCGTGGATGCGGGCGCCCACGTTTCCGTTCTCGGCACATCCAGCAACGGAAACTGGTACAGGATCCGGACGGCTGTCGGTGAAGGCTACGTTAACGTGGGCTTCGTCAGCTGACAATCGAATAGATATACAGTATCTGCAGGACCGGGCTGACATCAGTCAGCCCGGTCTTTTTGCGCAGACACTTGGAGAACACAGGAGTTTTACCGGGCCGTGCACAGCGAGCAGATCGAAGGGGAGCCTTGCTTCCTGTGACAGATGGCGTTGGACACTAAAGAA
>CACXEL010000395.1 GCA_902766655.1 uncultured Lachnospiraceae bacterium
CGGACCTTTTTCCCATTTTGATGCTCAAAATGGGAAAAAGGTCCGTCCCTCAGTCCCAAGAAATATGCTATCATAGGGAAGACAAAAACCCAGAAAGGATACTGACATCATGCCCTGCACAACCATCTTAGCCGGCAGCAAAGCCACCAACGACCGCTCCACCATGATTGCCCGCACCGACGACGGCTTCTTCGACGTCAAGAAGCTGATCGTGGTCGACCCCAAGGACCAGCCCAGGAAATACAAAAGCGTCATCTCCCACCTCGAGATCGACCTCCCGGACGATCCCCTCCGCTACACCTCCTGCCCCAGCGTCGACCCCAAGGAAGGCATCTGGGCCGCGACGGGCATCAACGCCGCCAACGTCGCCATGACGGCCACCGAGACCATCACCTCCAACCCCCGCGTCCTGGCCGCCGACCCGCTGGTGACCTACCAAAAAGCCAAAAACGACCAGGAAAATGACACCCCCGGCGGCATCGGCGAGGAGGACATCGTCGTCCTGGTCCTCCCCTATGTCCGCACGGCCCGCGAGGGCGTCCTGCGCCTGGCCTCCCTGCTCGAGACCTACGGCACCTACGAGTCCAACGGCATTGCCATCAGCGACGAAAATGAGGTCTGGTGGCTCGAGACCATCGGCGGCCACCACTGGATGGCCCGCCGGGTGCCCGACGAGGCCGTCGTGATCGCGCCCAACCAGTTCGGAATGGATTCATTTGACATGGAGGACGCTTTCGGTGACCAGAAGGCCCACCTCTGCTCCGCCGACCTCCGCGAGTTCATTGAAAATAACGACCTGGACCTCAACCAGTACGAGCTCTTCGACGCCGTGGGCGACGGGGAGATCGACAAAGAGGCCTTCATGAACCCGAGGGACATTTTCGGGTCCCACACGGACATGGACCACATTTACAACACCCCCCGGGCCTGGTTCATTGGCCGGTATCTGGCGCCCTACTCCTACACCTGGGACGGGGAGAACGCGGACTTCAGGCCCGAGAGCGACGACATCCCCTGGTGCCTGATCCCTGACCGTAAGGTGACCGTGGAGGACGTGAAATACCTGCTCTCCAGCCATTTCCAGGGCACGCCCTACGACCCTTACACCAGCCACAATACCGGCGTGCGCGGCAAGTACAGGTCCATCGGCATCAGCCGCACCGGCGTGACCACCCTCTGCCAGATCCGCCCGGGCCTCCCGGACGCCATCAAGGGAATCGAGTGGATCTGCTTCGGCTCCACCACCTTCACCCAGTTCCTCCCGGTCTATGCCAACGTGACAAAAATCCCCGCCTACCTGAGTGAGGTCACCCTGGACGCCTCCACGGACAACTTCTACTGGGCCAGCCGAATCATGGGCGCCATGGCCGACGCCGCCTACGCAGACTGCCGCCAGCTCATCGACCGCTACCAGAACGCCGTCCTCACCGAAGGCCGCCGCCTGGTCCTTCAGTACGACCGGAGGATGACCGAGTCCGGCGACTTCTCCCTGACCGAGGAGGCAAATGAAGCCCTCGCCGCCATGGCCAGAGAGCAGACCACCGCCACCCTGACCAAGGTCCTCGCCGAAGCGAGCAAGCATATGAAGAACGGCTACAGCCTGGCCGACAACTGAAGCGGAGGCCGGGACGCAGGAATGTTGAGAATCAGGGACGGTCCTTTTTTCTCAAAAACTGAAGGTTTTTGAGAAAAAAGGACCGTCCCTGATTCTCAAAATTCAGGTCGAACGCAGAACCGTCCCCGTCCCTCACTCAAACCCATTCTCCGCGATCACGCCCCGGTACCACCCGGCGCTCTTCTTCGGGATGAGCTCCATCTTCTTATAGTCCGTATAGTAGAGGCCGAACCGCGCCGCGAAGCCCGCGGACCACTCGAAGTTGTCCATGAGAGACCAGAGGTAATATCCGCGGACGTCGATCCCGTCCTCCATGGCCGCATGGCCCCACCTGAGGGTCTCGGCGACGTAAGCGATCCGCTCGTCGTCATTCAACAGGGCCCCGCGGTCCGGGCAGTCGTCCTGGGCGACGCCGTTCTCGGTGATGTAGATGGGCGTGTCGATTTTGTATTTGTCCACCAGCATGTGCAGGACGTCGCGGACGGCCTCCAGGTGCTGCTCGGGCCGGTTCTGGAAATTACCCCCTTCCGCGACCTTCCGCTGCTCCTCGGCATTGTCATAGAGCCCGTTGTAGAAATTGAGCCCGTAGAAGTCCAGCTTCTGGCAGATGGTGTCCATGTCGCCGGGCTGCATGACGGGTGTCATTTCCCGCTTCTCCATGTATTCGCACAGCACGTCGCTGTAGCTGCCGAGGAAGAGCGGATTCAGGAACATGCCGAAGCCCTGGATCTCGTTGTTCTCCTCGGCGAGGGCGATATCCTCCGCGTTGCCCTCGCGGGCCGGGAAATGCTTCCAGACGTCGACCACGATGCCGATCTCCGCGTTTTTGATGCCGCGGGCGCGGAACATTTTGACCGCCTCACCGTGGCAGAGGAGGAGATGGTGGATGCACTGGCGGGCGTATTTCTCATCGGTGAGGCCCGGCGCGAAGAAGCCCCTGGCGTGGCCGACGAAGGTCGCGATGGGCTCGTTGAAGGTGACCCAGTAATCCACCAGATCGCCGAAATTGTCAAAAAGGATGGAGGCGTAATTCAGGTACCAGCCGATGATCTCCCGGTTGCCGAAGCCGCCCTTGACCTGGAGGGCGTAGGGCAGGTCCCAGTGGTAGATCGTCGCGTTGACCTTGATCCCGGCCGCCTTGAGGGCGGTGAGAAGCCGTCTGTAATAGGCAAGACCGGCCTCATTCACGGCGCCGGTCCCGTCCGGCAGGACCCTGCTCATACACATTCCCTATTTTAACCTTCTGCAGTATATCGTTAAGACA
>CACXEL010000396.1 GCA_902766655.1 uncultured Lachnospiraceae bacterium
CTTTTTTCTCCTTTTTCGAAGAATTCGGAAAAAGGAGAAAAAAGGACCCTCCCTGATTCTCATTTTCCTGATGTCAGTCCTCGTCCGTCGGCTCGGGCAGTACGTTCTTGATGGGTGCACCGACTTCGACATCGTAGCAGGCGAAAATGTCATCCACCCGCTTCTTATCCATCTTTGGTGTCAGGGCACTGACAGCCGGAGCGATCACGAGGCCGGCCAGCATGGCGATGGCGCCGGCCTGGATCGGATTGACCCATGCGAAGAAGATATTGAGCGTGGTGAAGCCGACGCCGAAGGCGAAGCAGGCCCAGACGGCTCCTTTGGTGATGTGCTTGGAATACAGGCCATAGAGGAAGGGGGCCAGGAAGGCGCCGGCCAGAGCGCCCCAGGAGATACCCATGAGCTGGGCGATGAAGGTGGGCGGATTCATGGCGATGGCAACGGAAAGGACCAGGAAGAAGACTACGAGGACGCGGAGGCAGAGGAGCTGGGTCCTGGTAGTCATATCCTTCATGAAGGTTCCCTTCAGGAAGTCAAGGGTCAGCGTGGAGCTGGATGTCAGGACCAGGGAGGACAGGGTGGACATGGAGGCGCTCATGACGAGGACGACCAGGATGCCCATGAGGAGGTCCGGCAGGTTCTGGAGAAGGGTCGGCATGACCATATCGAATTTGATCGAAGCACTGCCGTCGGCAGCCGTCACTGTGCTGTCGGAGACATCCACCAGGCGGGCAAAGCCGCCGAGGAAATAAGAACCGCCCGCGACGACGACCGCGAAGGCCGTGGAGACCACGGTGCCGGTCGCGATGGCCTTCTCAGACTTGATCGCGTAGAACTTCTGGACCATCTGCGGGAGGCCCCAGGTGCCCAGGGAGGTCAGGATGACGACCCAGAGCAGGGCCATGGGATCCGGACCAAAGAAAGAAGTGAAGGCGCCGGGCTGACCCATGGTGATCGGATTGTCACTGGGGATATTGGCCAGAGAACTGACAGCCTTCATGAATCCGCCGTGCCCGCTCAGGACCGACAGGATGACGATGATGATGCCGGCCAGCATGATGATACCCTGGATAAAGTCGTTCCAGGCCGTGGCCATGTAGCCGCCGAGCAGGACGTAGACGCAGGTCAGCGCCGCCATCATGAGTACGCAGTAGATGTAGGGGATGCCGAAGGCCATGTTGAAAAGGTTGGACAGGCCGTTGTAGACGCCCGCCGTGTAGGGCACGAGGAAGATGAAAATGATGACTGAAGCCACGATCTTGAGCGTGGGAGAATCAAATCTCTTCTCGAAAAAGGCCGGCATGGTGGCCGCATTCATGGCCTTGGTCATGATGCGGGTCCTTCTGCCGAGGACGACCCAGGCAAGGAGGGAGCCGATGAGCGCGTTGCCGATGCCGATCCAGGTGGAGGCCAGGCCGAATTTCCAGCCGAACTGGCCGGCGTAACCGATGAAAATGACAGCCGAGAAGTAGCTGGTACCGTAGGCAAAGGCAGACAGCCATGGCCCGACGCCGCGCCCGCCCAGGACAAAGCCGTCAACGGTCTTGGCCGTATGCCTGGCATACCAGCCCACCGCAATCATGACAGCGAAGAAGACGATCAGCATCAGTACTTTAGCAACCATAGAACAATACCTCTCAAAAAAGATAATTTTAGAATTGTGCATGCAATTTATACATTTAAGTTCGCCGGGTTAAAGTGTAACGCTTTAACGCCCGAAAGTCAACAGATATTTGTTCTTTATTCAAAAAAAAGGATCCTCACGGGGAGGATCCTTCCATTCACTGCTCTCTCACTCCGCCAGCGCGTACCCGGCGTCGAAAGCCTTCTTGTTGATCTCGATGGTGGCCGGCTTGACGGTCCGCTCGATGACCCTGTGCCAGTCCTCGACGGCGTAATCCATGTGTCTGGCAGCCATGCCGAGGATGACGACGTTGAAGCAGCGGGCATTGCCCAGCTCAATGGCGATTGCTGTCGCGTCGGCCTTGTACACCGTGTGCTCCTTCTCGATCTCTTCGAGGATGCCTTCCGGATACTCGGCGGCGCCGATGATGACGGGCATCGGATCGATGCGGGTGTCATTTACGATGAGGACGCCGTCCTTCTTCAGGTAATGGGCATATCTCTTGGCTTCCAGCCGTTCGAAGGCGATGAGGACGTCCGCCTGACCCGGCTCCACGATGGGCTCCGCGACATAGTCGCCGTAACGGACAAAGGTCACGACGGAACCGCCGCGCTGGGCCATGCCGTGGACCTCGGAAAGCTTGACGTCATAACCTGCTGTGGTGGCGATACCGCCCAGAATACGGCTGGCGATCAGGGTGCCCTGGCCGCCCACGCCGACGATCATAATATTTTTAGTCTCCATCACATAACCTCCCGAATGGCATCGAATTTGCAGAGCTGTCTGCAGAGGCCGCAGCCGTTGCACATGGTGGCATCAATGCGGATAGTGCCGTCCGCCTTCTTCGTCAGGGCCGGGCAGCCGGGCTTCAGGCAGGCGCCGCAGTGTACGCACTTGTCCGGAACCGGAACGCACTTCTTCTTGCTGCGCGCTTCAGGGATGAGGGCGCAGGGAGCCTTGACCACGATGACGGACAGGTGGTCCTCCTTGACCTCGCGCTTGATGGTCTTCGTGAGCTCATCCACGTCGAAGGCGTTGACCGTGAAGACGTTCTCGATCCCGATGCCGCGGCAGAATTTCTCGAATTCGATGGCCGGAACGGTCTCGCCCATGAGGGTCTTGCCCGTGGAGGGGTTGTCCTGGTGGCCGGTCATGGCCGTGATCCGGTTGTCGAGAATGAGGACCGTGCCCGTACTCTGGTTGTAGACCATATTCATCAGGGAGTTGACGCCGGTGTGCATGAAGGTGGAGTCGCCGATGACGCAGACCCAGTCATGCAGGTATTCCGGTCCCCTGGCCTTGCCCATGCCGTGCAGGGAGGAGATGGACGAGCCCATGCAGAGGCAGGATTCGATGACAGCCAGCGGAGCAACCGCGCCCAGCGTGTAGCAGCCGATGTCGCCTGCCACATGGAGCTTCAGTCTCTTTAAGGTATAGAAGGTGCTTCTGTGCGGGCATCCGGGACAGAGAATGGGCGGCCTGCCCGGGATATCCGTCGCCGCGGGCGCTGCCGGGGCCTGGCCCAGGAGCTTTACGCGGATCATGTTGGCGGAATACTCGCCCAGACGGGTGAAGAGGTCCTTGCCCTCGCAGGCGATGCCCATGGCCCTGACCTGCTCCTCGATGACCGGCATGAGCTCCTCGAAGATGATGACCCTGTCCACCTTAGCGCAGAATTCCGCAATGAGGTCGGTGGGAAGCGGATGCACCATGCCGAGCTTGAGCGTGGATGCGTTCGGCATAGCCTCGCGGATATAGGTGTAGGGGATACCGCTGGAGATGAATCCAATACTCGTATCCCTGTACTCAGCCTTGTTGATGGCGAAAGAGGCAGCGTCCTTTGCGAGCTCCGCCATCTTGTCCTCCACGATCACGTGGCGCTTGATGGCGTTGGCCGGCAGCATGACGTACTTGCCGATGTTCTTCTCATACTTGAAGTCGTGGCCTTCCTCGCGGTCGCACAGCTCGACAAAGCCCTGGGAGTGGGCCAGGCGGGTGGTCGTGCGGATGACGACGGGCTTGTCGTACTTCTCACTGATCTCATAGGCCAGCTTTGTGAAATCCTTGGCCTCCTGGGAATCGGAGGGCTCCAGGCAGGGGATCTGGGCAGCGCGGCAGACCGCTCTCGTATCCTGCTCGTTCTGGGAGCTGTAGAGGCCCGGATCGTCGGCGACGCAGAGGACCATGCCTCCGTTCACGCCCGCGTAGGCAGCGGAGTAGACCGGGTCGGCAGCCACATTAAAGCCCACCATCTTCATGCAGGCAAATGAACGCACAC
>CACXEL010000397.1 GCA_902766655.1 uncultured Lachnospiraceae bacterium
CCTCGGAGGCGGTCCCGGCAATGTCCGGATCAGCCGCCTGCGCTTCATCCTCTGAAGGAGCTTCGGAAGACTCTGGATCGGACGTTGCAGCGCTGTCATCGCTGACGCCTTCGGAAGAGTCCGGCGCATCTGATTCAGAAGCAGCCTCAGCGGCATCTTGTGACGACCCGGAGGTCTGGTCAGCGGCCGCTCCGGCCGGGGCTGAACCTGTCCGGCCGCATCCGGAAATCAGGAGAGCTGTTGACAAAAGAAGGAAGATAATCTTTTTCTTCATTATATTTTCCTGTTCTTTCTAAGTGTAAGGGCAGTCATGAATATCAGGAGGGGATGCAGATCACAGCCACGCTCCTGGCCGGCAGGAGGATCAGGCCTGAAAGGTCTGCCGTAGAGTCCGTCACGGAGGCTGGTTCGGGAAGGTCGCCTTCAGCGGCACCGGCGGAGATCAGAACATGCAGTTCGGCTTTTCCGGTGAGGGGGGCTCCGTCAGCACTCTTCAGTGTCAGCGGGAAATCCTCAGAACCGGTATTGACGGCCTTGAGGATAATGGATCCCTCTGCCGAGACCAGGGAGGCATGGATGCCTTTCTCCCGGAGACGCCTCACCTGGTCTCCCAGCGGCAGCACATGGTCGCCGGCGTATTCGGAGAAGAGGCGCTGGACGTGGTAGTTGGGTGTCAGAAGGACCTTTTCCGCGTCGAACCAGATCATATCCGGGTGCCACTGGCTGTGGCCGATCCGGTTGAAGAGCGGCGCATAGGAGGCCAGCTTCACGACGTCTCCGTTCCGCTCCATGCCTGTCATCATGGCAGCCTCCGCCAGGGCGCTCTCCATGGAGTTGGCCTTGTCCTTGTCGTGGGCGGCGTACTCGCCAGCGAAAACGGCTACATGCCTCGGGTAGGCGTCATAAAGGTCTTCATTTTCATAGAGCCATTCGGGGGAGGCGTAGTAGTGCTCGTCCACCGCGTAGCAGAAGCCGGGCTTTGCGGCTTCCCCGTCCCTGTAGAACTGCCAGGCCTCGTCCGCCAGGGGCATGGCCACGTTGGGGCCGGCTGTGCCGAGGAGCTTCATGTCCGGATATACGGCGTGGATGGCTTCCTCGAAGAGCCTGTGGCGGTCATAGAGGTCGACGGTGTCCGTGGCCCACTGCTCGTTGCCGATGGCGATCATGTCGAGGCCGAAGGGGGCAGGGTGGCCCATCTCAGCGCGAAGGCTGCCCCATCTGCTGTCAACAGGGCCGTTGGCGAACTCGATGAGGTCCAGCGCATCGCCTATGTACTCACGGAAGGCCGGGTCGGAGATGGCTGCCTTCTCCGTCGTGCGGAACTGGCAGGCCAGACCGATGTTGAGGACAGGCAGCGGTTTGGCGCCGAGGAGCTCGCAGAGCCGGAAATACTCGTAGAAGCCGATGCCGTAGGACTGGCCGTAGTGGGAGTCCTTCCGCTGGGAATCCGGCCCGTGGGTCCGCTCATCGTCGAAGGCCCAGAGGTTCTGGGTATACCGGCGGTCCTTGAGAGGTCCGACGGTGTTCTTCCACCGGTAGCGGTTGGCCAGGCTGATGCCCTCCACAATGCAGCCGCCCGGGAACCGGATGAATCCCGGCCTGAGGCCTGCCAGCACTTCGAAGAGGTCCTTCCTGAAGACGCCGTCCACCGCGTCAGCGGGAATCATGGAAATGAGATCAAAGTCCACTGTCCCCGCCTGATCCAGCGTTACGGCGAAGAGGGCGCCCCGCGCATCCGCCTCGGCAGTAAGGTCCAGCTCGTAGCGGACCCATTCGTGGCACTGGACGCGGCCGGTCTTGTCAATGGAACGGACAGCCCTCATGGCGTCCAGGAAGGGGTTGCCGGTCTCCTCCGGCAACGGCATGGCCGTGTCGGCGAAGGGGAAGTTGGGCAGGATGGGCAAGGCGGGGACCGAGGCCTTCGCCAGGGTTTCATTTCCCAGGAGAGCGCGGACTGTGAAGCTGCCCTCGTAGTCCACGCACCTTGCGTAGAAGGAGACGTGGTAGGTCATACCTTTTTGGAGGCAGAGGCCGTCATAGGCCTTGTTTCCAAAGCCCTGACAAGGGGCATAGGTCGTCAGGTGCAGGTAGTGGGGGTTGGCCTCCGAGAGTGGCATGCCGGTCACGAAGAGGAGCCTGGGAGGCTGGTCGGTGCCGGCAGGGGCAAAGGGGGACCAGGCGTAGCCGGGATCATCGGTCATGTAAAAGCGGTCAGGCGTGCCGAAAGCTTCCCTGGCCTCGAAGGAGCGGTTCTCAATCATCTCCGCGTAGAGGCCGCCGTCGGCGGCGAAGTTGATGTCCTCGAAGAAGAGGCCTACCATGTGGGTGTCGATCGCTGCACCTTTTTTATCTGTGAGTAATAGATCCATAATTGTCCTCCGGTGGTAAGCACAGGTGTAAGGATGAACAGGATAAGCTGCCTATATTATAATATAAAATTTGGCTACGGAAAACCGAGAATCTTTACCGTACAACAGGAGACGTCGTAAGGAGGCCGATCCGGATATGTCCGGGTACGTGGTTTCTTCGGCTTGAAATCGCGGATACAATCAGCTACCATAAGAAGAGGGAGGAAGCTATCTTTGTTCGCCAGTCGGCAGAGTTGCTTCCGGGGACAGCGTGTTGACTATATAGGAGGTCTGCCGTACGGTAAGCCCCTTGCGCTCGTGAAGGAGATTTGAAAATGAAGACCCAGTGCATGAACCCTTATCTGCCACTCTATGAGCATATTCCGGACGGAGAGCCCCATGTATTCGGGGACCGGCTTTACGTGTTCGGAAGCCACGACCTGGAGAACGGAAATGAATTCTGCGAGCTGGACTACACGGCCTGGTCCGCTCCGGTCACCGATCTTTCCGATTGGCGGTGCGAGGGTGTCATTTTCAGGAAGGATCAGGATCCCGGCAATGCAGCGAGTGCGCCTCTCTACGCGCCTGACGTGGTGCAGGGGCCGGACGGCCGTTATTACCTGTATTATTGCGTCAAATTCATGGATTCGATCTGTGTGGCGGTCTGCGATACACCTGCCGGGCAGTATGCGTACTACGGAAGGGTCCGTTACCCGGACGGGACAATCATGACAGACGGGCAGCCCTACGATCCTTCCGTCATCTGCACGGAGGAGGGCAATTTCCTCTACTTTGGCTTTGCACCGTGTATGATCAATATTCCGGCCTACAGGGACCAGGACCTGAAGGGCGGTAGCGTTGTGAGGCTTGCGGACGACATGCTGACGGTCTGCGAGGGACCGAAGGTGGTCCTTCCGAGCCTGAAGTACGGCAAAGGCACATCCTTCGAGGGGAATGAATACTTTGAAGCTCCTTCCGTCCGCAAAATCGGAGGCCTCTACTACCTGGTCTACTCTTCGGTACATACGCACCAGCTCTGCTACGCCGTGAGCCGTGAGCCCATGGCCGGCTTCCGCTACGGCGGCGTGATCGTGAGCAACGGCGACGTGGGCTATCAGGGCCGCCGGGAGGAGGACAAGCTCATGAGCGTCGGCAACAACCACGGAGGTCTGGTCTGCGTCGAAGGGCAGTGGTACATGTTCTACCACCGTCATACCTCCACCACCCAGTACAACCGGCAGGGGTGCGCCGAGAGGGTGGAGATCCTCCCGGACGGGTCGATTCCTCAGGTGACCATCACAACGAGCGGCATGAATCCGGGCCCGCTCTCGGGAGATGCCTCCTATCCTGCCGCATACTGCTGCAACCTGACCAACGGGCGGATGGGCGCCTTGACATCCATCGGCAGGACCAACGCCCAGGTCGACTTCCCGTATATTACCTGCGAGCAGGGAGAACGCTTCATTGCCAACATCAAGGACGGTGTTCTGATCGGTTACAAATATATCAATCTGGAAGAGACCGGCGCAGTGGAGCTGGTCTGCAGGGGTACCGGTGAAGGCTGCTTTGAGATCCGCACGGCTGTTGCAGGAGAGCCTGTGGCGGCTGTTCCGGTGCAATCATCCTCTTACTGGAAATGCAGCCACGCGAAAACATCCTTCGCTGCCGCTGACAGGGAGCTTTACCTGACCTTCAGGGGGACAGGCGAGGTCTCATTCCTCACCTTGAACCTGACTGGCAGGAACTGAGACGGACGGAAGATGTTCAACTGCGCTTCCGTGTGGAGACGGCAGCATATGGCAGATACCCTGTTCCTAATAAAAATGTTGTCTGGAACGCGCTGAATGGCCTTTTTATCAGGCGGTACAGGAGAGAGGAGTTAAAATGGCGGAACTGAGGACTTACGACGACTATCTGGCCATGCCGGACGCTTTATCCTTCGAGGAGGCCTGCAGTATCTATCGGCAGATCATCGACAATGCAAACACGGAGGATGAGGATTTCGAGGAGCTCTGGCAGGATCTCATGGAGGTCAGCGTGCGCTACGCCAACATCCGGGGGAACTGGCGCCTCATCTCCCGGGAGGAGCGTATGGAGACGGACGATCAGCGGACGGCCTGCCACAATTCTGTCATCACCCGTATGAACGCTCTGGCCCGATGCATGAAAATGAAGGGCTGGGACGATGCCTGGCGGGAGAGACTTGGCGCGGACGAGCGGCTCCACAGGAAGAGAATCGGAGATTTCGCCTGTTTTCTGGCTTTCATTTATAGTGTGAACGCCCGGTGAAGCACTGGACTGCCACCGGTAAAAAAGCATGCTGTACTTGTCACGGTACAGCATGCTTTTTTGCATGACAGGGTATGCGGGATCAATAGAGCTTGTAATCGACCCAGTTGTCAACGGCCCACCGCATGGCTTCCGAGTCTTTTTTGCAGTGGATGGTCACCTTGTTCTCGACGGATTCTCCGTCTTTATAGTAAGAACTGCGGAAGAGGACCGCGCCGATGGACGTGACGCTTTCGGGTATATAGATGTCGGTAACGTTCAGGGCGTCGTAGAAACTCCATCCTTCCACACGCTGTATTCCGTCAGGAACTGTGACTTTTCCACTGCGGCCCGGCGGGCAGATCAGGAAAATGCCCCCGGATGCATCCGTCAGGAATCCGTCCACCGACTTGTAATACCTGTTGGACGGGGAGACCTCAAAGCTGTCCGCCGGCAGGGTGCCGAAAGCGCTGTCTCCGATCTGCTCAAGGCCCGCACCGATATAGAGAGCGCCAATCTTGTCCGGATGGCGGCCTCTGTACTCATCGTCGAAGACCTGCCTGCCAATACGGATGAGGGAATCGGGCAGTCTGAAGTGAAGGAGGGCAGGATCATCGGAGAAGGCGCGGTCGTCGATCAGCTTCAGTCCTTCCGCGAATTCGACTCTCTCCAGTTCTTCACAGGATAGGAAGGCGCCCTGTCCTATGCTCTCCAGACTGGCCGGGAAGGAAAGCTCTGTAAGGGCCGAACAATAGCTGAAGGCATAGTCGGCAATCGTGTTCAGGCCCTCGGAGAAGTTGATTTCAGTGAGTGAATTGCAGTAGTTGAATGCATGGCTTCCGATGGTTCTGACGCTGCCTGGGAAGCTCACTGAAGTCAGAAGCGTGTTCGAGGCGAAGGCGTATTCTCCGATCCCGGTCACGTTCTCAGGAATGACCGCCTCAGCTTCACTGTCGGGGTAGAGGAGAAGTGTTGTCCCGTCAGCAGTATAGAGCACACCGTCACGGACAGAGTAGGCTGAGCAGTTTTCATTTTCCCTGAAATACGGTGTGGAATCGAAGGCATCAGGTGAGAGGTAATCAAGAGCCGATGGCAGGCGGAAGCCGTTCGCGAAGCACTTCCTGCCAAAGACATCGCTGCCGATGTAGCTCACCGAATCAGGCAGGTCTTCAATCTCTGCGGAGTAGGAGATGGATTCATTTCCGATGACCTCCAGAGAGGCCGGGAGACTCAGCTTTACATCTCCGAAGTAGAAGTTGAATTCCAGAGCGTGATCGTTCAGGGTCCGCACGCTGTCCGGCAGCGTGATCTCGCAGATGCCGCTCTCCAGAATGGAATCGACCCCGTTTCCTATGACGGTGACCGGAAGTCCTTCTGCGGTGTCCGGTACAGTCAGGGGGAGATCTTCACCCTGGTAGCTGATGAGCGCGGCGAAGGTGTCGTGAAGCTCAAAGGTCAGGGTTCCGCCCTCGACGGCCGTCTCTGCCGTTCCCCGGACCGGCTCGGTCACGGATGACCAGTTGTAGTCGTCCTGGGACATGACCCACTCGTAGGCACGGGAGTCGCGGCTGCAGTGGAAGAGCCCGTAAGAACCGCAGATATAGGTATCCGGATTCAGGATGATCTTGACCGTGTCCGGTATATACACCTCATACGGATCTATGAAATAGTATCTGGAAGCGAAGCCCAGGAGCCCTATGTCCAGAACGGTAATTCCATCCGGGACCGTAATGATATCGCGCCGGTCATTCCTCAGGTCCAGGATCGTGTCACGGGCCTTGGTGGTCAGACAGCCGTCGACGGCAGAATAATAGGGATTGGCAGGATCCACCTCGTAGATACGTTCGCGGAAGACGGAGAAGGGGGTGGTGCCGATCGAAAGGAGATTGGGCCCGATATGAATGACCTGGGCGGTATCCGGCCAGGGATCACTCTTATTGTGACTGCCTGAGAAGGCGTAGGAGCCGATTTTGGCCAGGGCGGCAGGAAAGTGAGGGACATCCAGGCCGTTACAGCCGTAGAAGGCCGCGTTGCCGATCACAGTGAGTGACTCGGGAAAGTGCACGGTCTTTATGTTCTTATTTCCCAGAAAGGCGCCGTATGCGATCCGCTCTGTTCCTTCCTGAATCGTGTACTCTGTCCTGTCAGAGCCTGCCGCAGAACCGATGACGACTTTGCCGTCGGATGAGTACAGGACGCCGTCCCGGAAAATGCAGGCACGGCAGCTGGCCGGGACAGTGATGTCAGAGAGAGAATAGCAGCACTCGAAGGGCGACTCTCCAAGATAGGTGAGGTTGGCCGGCAGGGCTATTCTCCTGAGAGAACGGCACTCCATGAAGGCGCCGGTTCCGATCGCGGTCAGGGAGGAGGGCAGGTCGATTTCCTCAAGAGACCGGCATTTGCCGAAGGCCATGTTGCCGAGACTGGTCAGTCCGTCCGGGAGATTGATGTCGGTGAGATTCAGACAGTTGAAGAAGGCTTCAGACTCGATTGACTGTATGGTGTCCGGCAGGATGACCTTTTTTACCGGGATAAAACCACTTGGGTCGAAGAGGAAGAGCTTGGAGAAGGCGGATCTGGCTATTACGGTCACAGGGAGCCCTTCCACCTGTTCGGGAATTTTGATCGTCTCATCGCTGCCCTCGTAGGCTGTGATCTCGGCATGGTCTTCGTAGAGGAGAACTGACATGCCTCCGTTTTTGGTCATGACGATCGTGCTGGTATAGTCTCTCTCAGGGGTAAGCGCAATTATATCTGACCCCTGGCGTTCGCCGGTAGCTGTCTCAAGTACGATCTGGCAGATGTAATCACCCTTCAGCTGGGAGATGGGCCTGCTGCTGATCCTGAATGTGCTGTCAATCATCCGGGTAGACCAGGTGATGGTGCCGCTGCTGTTCCAGTCCGAGTAGGGAAGGATACTGCCCCGGTCTGACACAGTCGGGTATCTTCCATCCTGGTATGAAATCTGCAGATAGGAGTAGTCGCTTATGGAGATAGTGCTCCTGTCACCGTTCGGATCGCCGGCTGAGACGCCGGTGATGTTCTGGATGGTGGCATTCCCGCCGTCATGGGGCATGGAGAAGGAGATATCGACTCTCTGCGAATCGCAGTAGCCGTCGGTAAGGTTGTAGTCAGTCATCAGGTTGATGATGCCCGTAGCGTAAGTGTCTCTGGACCGGCCGGTAGAGACCTGCCTCACCGGTACGGAGGAGAAGGTGCCGTCCTCTGCTTCAAAGCCGAAGAGTACGGGATCGGACGGGATGTGGAGGACGCCTTCCTCGTCAGGGTTGATGGCGCAGTCTGAGAGGAAACGGGAGTAGGTGCCGTCGCCTCTGGCGGAAAGGATGGAATAGTAGGCGTCCGTGATGACGTCTGCCTGGTCTTCCGTGAGCGGGAGGAGGATTTCATTTTCTGTCAGCTCAGGGGCGGCCAGGTCCATCTCTTCGCCGCCTTCCTTCATCCAGCGTCCGGCGTAAGAGCTGACCAGATTGCTGTACTCCTGATTGAAGGAGTAGAGGTCGAGAAGACTCCACATGGATCTGTACTGGGCCTTGTTCCGGGCCGGAAAATAGAGGGATACACAGGAGCAGTCCTCCAGGTTGGTGGTGGAGGTGACGATACAGTCATCGATGCTGGCGTGGAGTGCGGAAGCGTTCACCGGGTCCAGCACCGCGAAGGCATCCGCAAGGCTGCCGGCGTCGGCCAGGTCGTAGCTGTAACCTTCCTCGCCGTCGGCGTTCCTGGTGACGCCCATGCCGAGAACGGAAGCGCGGGACTGGGCCAGGTCCGTAAAGGTCTGGTCATTGAATGTTTTTCCGAGATTGGAGGAAAGGGCGGAGAGGGCCGTGTGGACGCGGCCGAGCCTGGAGAGGTCAGCGCAGGCCAGCGTCAGGGCAGGATTAAAAGTGTCGGAGCGCCGGTCTTCATAGTAGGCGGCATAGCTGTCGATGATCTGACCGGTGATGACCAGGGGATCAAAGGTCTCGTTGAAGGCGGAGAGGAATGTGTAATCCCACCCGTCACCGGGCTCGAGTTCTTCGGAGCCAACGTAATACTCTGCGTAATCAGCCCACATATTCATGCACTCGAGGTTGCCCATCAGGCAGGCGTCGAAGCCGACAAAGTCAAGCTTCCTGTTCCGGTCAAAGGGGGAATTCTCCATGGCGGACTTCATCTCTCCGAGCAGGAGGGAGTCGTTCCCGAATAGCTCGTCGCTTCCGTAGCCCCAGACCGGTCCGGCGCCGTGGTCCCAGAAAATGAGGGCGTAATGGTCCGCCGGATAGTACTCGCAGGCAAAGTTAAGGAAAGCGGAAAGGGTGTAGGAGGAACCCATGTCCGCATTGCCCTCTGTCTGCGCCACGACCCAGTCTTCGGTACCGCGGGATACGTCAATGACGTTGTTGGTCGTGCAGGGGACATTGGTATTCCAGCGCACGGAGCCGCCGGTAAAGAGGATCAGGTTGGTCCGGGTGAAGTCGACCGCCGCCTTCTGCATCTCCAGGATATCCTTGGAGGCGCTGCCGTAGTGGCTTTCCAGGTTGGAGCCGGTCATATAAATGAGGACCGTGTAGTCCTTATTCTGCGGAACTAGATCTTCTGCCGTGAGGTGGATTTCCGAATCGCCGGGCTCTGTCTCCTGGGCCTTTTTGGCAAGGATCCTGGTCAGCTCCTCCTCCCCCGAAGTGTCCTCGCTGCGCGGGACCTGCGTGGCGTAAGTCTGCGGTTCTGACGATTCCTGCGGGGAGAAGGCGGATCCTTCAGCAGGTGTGCTTCCGCCGGCGCCGCATCCGGTCAGAGAGGCGGCGGCCAGGGAGAGGACAAGGATTACTGCAGTCAATCTTCCTAACTTATTCATTTGGCGCTCCTTTTCAGGGGTTTCCGTTTTCAGGTCGGAATCACAGCATGCAGGCCTTATTCGGGCAGGAGACCGGATGCCCGGGATGCCTGGCATTCTGAGACGGAATGCATGCTGTGCGAGGGAATCAGCGACATATAGAAAATGTAGCATCCGGCCGGACGCTTGTCAATCTCACCGCCCAGCCCCGTCTTACCTCCCTTTTTCGGAGATGAACGAAGGCGGATCTTTGCCGGAAGGCCATCCCGCAGCATACATGGTATACTGCACCCCATAATGTCCTAAAAAAGTATATGGATACTCCAAGATTGACTTGACAGAAATCTTCTTTTTTTATATCGTGATACTAACTGAGCTTATATGCAAAGCTTTGTCCATAGTGAAAAGGAGATGTTTTTGTGGATGTTTTTTATAAAATAGTATCACTTTTGGGCGGCCTGTCCATGTTCCTGTATGGCATGCGCATGATGGGTGACGGTCTCAAGCAGTCATCCGGCGGCGCCATGAAGGTGGCACTCGCCAAGGTCACCAACAACGCGGTGATCGGCTTCATATTCGGTATGCTGGTCACCTGTATGATCCAAAGCTCTACGGCAACCATTGTTCTCACGGTCGGTCTGGTCGGTGCGGGTTTCCTCACCTTCCGCCAGTCGGTCGGCATCGTGCTCGGCGCCAACGTCGGTACGGCCATCACCGCCCAGGTCATCAGACTCATGGACCTGAATGCGGGCAGCACAAGTATTCTCTATTTCTTTAAAGCTGACAACCTCGCTCCGACAGCCCTCTTCATCGGCATGCTCTGTATCATGGCGTCCAAGAAGGACAAGATCCAGAAGGCGGGCAACATTCTGGTCGGGTTCGGCATCCTCTTCATGGGACTCATTTTCATGAGCAGCGCCGTTGCTGACATGGGTGACGCGCTTGGTGGTCTGCTGACCAAGTTCGAGGACAATTACTTCCTCGGCTTCCTGGCCGGCGTCTTCGTCACGGGCATCATTCAGAGCTCCTCGGCCGTGGTCGGTATCCTCCAGTCCATGGCAAGCTCCGTCGGCGTCCGCTTCTGCGGCGCCTTCGCGGTCATCATAGGCGTCAACATCGGCGACTGCCTGACCACCTTCCTGGTCAGCCGGATCGGCGCCAAGCCGGTCCAGATCAGGACGGCCCTGGTCCACGTCATCTACAATATTCTGGCGGCTGCCCTTCTGATCGTCGGCATTATTATCCTGCGTACGGTCGGCCTCCTGGACAACCTTTGGGAAATGCAGCTCAATTCGGGCGGCGTGGCCAACGTCCACGGCATCTTCCGTATGGTTCCGGCTGTCCTGCTCCTGCCTTTCTCCGGCATTCTGGCCAGCATTGCTGAAAAGCTCGTTCCCGATACGGAAGAGAGCGAGGAGATGCTCAAGGCCGGTGATGTGCTGAAGGATCTTGACGAGCGTCTGGTCTCATCTCCGGCGCTGGCCCTGGACCGCTGCAGGCACTTCATTTTCCACATGGCCGGTCTCGCCTACAGCAATTATGAGGCTGCCACCCAGCAGATCGTCTCCTACGACGTGAAGCGGGCAAATAAGATCCGTGAGAAGGAGCAGCTCCTGGACCGGATGGCGGACGCCTCCAACAGCTACCTCCTGTCCCTGTCCGAGCACATCACGCTCAAGGACCACAGTCTGGAGCAGACCGTGCAGATGAGGGCCATGACCCTGCTGGAGCGGATCGGCGACCAGGCCAACAACATCGCCATCGCTGCCATGCGCATGGAGGAGATCGATAAGCCCCTTTCAGATGAGGCCAGGACGGACCTTGCCGTCTGCACGGAGGCCATTCGGGAGATTTTGGATATCGCCATCGGCGCCTATATGAATGATGATCTCACGCAGGCGCACCGTGTCGAGCCTCTGGAGGAGGTCATCGATGCCCTGATCGGCAATATGCAGAACAGACACGTCAACCGTATGACTCAGAACGTCTGTGATGTGGTCAACGCCCTTCAGTTCGAGAACATGCTGTCCGCCTTCGAGCGGATTTCTGACCATTGCTCGGACCTGGCCCTCGTCATACTGAGCAAGGCTGATCCAAGCATCATCGGCAACGAGCATGACTACATCCATCGTATACACCACGCGTATGACATAAGTTACAACACAGAATTTCAAAAGTATCACGACCTGTATTTTGGTAAACTGACGACTGCCGGAAACGGCTCGCCACAGGAATAAAAAGGAGAGAAATGGATCAGACATTACTGAATCGCGCAATCGAATACGAAAAAGAACATGAGAAGAGCATTTCGCCTGAGGAAAGGCCGCTTTTCCACCTTTCACCCAGGTCGGGCTGGCTCAATGACCCCAATGGTTTTTCCTTCTATAAGGGTCAGTACCACCTGTTCTACCAGTACAATCCCTACAACACCGTCTGGGGCCCCATGCACTGGGGACATGCTGTCAGCCATGACCTGCTTCACTGGGAATATCTTCCCTGTGTCATGGCTCCGGACCAGGACTATGACAAGGGCGGCGTCTTCTCTGGAAGCGCGGTCACACTGGACGACGGACGTCAGCTCCTCATGTACACGGGCGTGACTGACGATATTATCAAGACCAACAATCAGGCCAATCAGGTCCAGTGCGTGGCTACCGGCGACGGCCTTACCTACACCAAGTATGAAGGCAATCCCGTCATCAGTTACACGGATATCCCCGAAGGCTCCGACCCCTCCGATTTCCGCGACCCAAAGATTTGGCGGAGGGAAGACGGCTCCTTCCGTGCCATCTGTGCAAACCGCCCCGCGGACGGAAGCGGCCAGATCCTCCTCTACGAGAGCCCGGACGGCTTCAACTGGAAGTTCAGCAAGATCTTCCTGAGCAATGAAAGCCGCTATGGACTTATGTGGGAATGCCCGGATTTCTTCACGTTGGACGGCAAGGGTGTTCTCCTGATGAGCCCCATGGACATGCTGCCCGAGGGCTTTGAGTTCCACAACGGCAACGGAAACATCTGCTTCCTCGGCAAGTACGATTATGACGCGGAGACCTTTGAGCCGGAAGGCGTCCAGGCCATAGATTCCGGCATCGATTTCTATGCATCCCAGACCATGCTCTCTCCGGACGGCCGGAGGATCATGATTGGCTGGATGCAGAACCCGGACGGTTCCTCCTACCGCGTTGTGCCGCGCCCCTGGTACGGCCAGATGACTGTTCCGCGTGAGCTCTCCATCAAGGATGGCCGCCTCATCCAGCAGCCCATCCGGGAGCTGGAGGCGCTCCGGAAAAATGAAGTCATTTACAGGGATGTCCTGGTGGACAATGAGTGCCGCCTCGAGGGTGTCAAGGGCAGAACGGTGGACATGACTGTCCGCATCCGCCCGGCCGATCCGGAGCATCCGTATCACAAGTTCATTCTCCGCTTTGCCATGAACGGAGACTACTATACGCAGCTCACCTTCCGCTACAAGGAGAATGTGCTGAAGCTGGACCGTAAGTTCTCAGGCAGCCGCCGGGCGGTCATCAACCAGAGAAGGTGTCTGGTGAGAAAACGGTCCCAGGAGCTCAAGCTCCGGGTCATTCTGGACAGGTTCAGCGTGGAGGTCTTCATCAACGACGGTGACCAGGTCATGACGGCCCTCCTCTACACGGAGATGAGCGCCGACAACATGATGTTCTTCTCCGACGGCGCGGCTGTCATCGACGTTGACAAGTACGACCTCATGGACTGAGATTGATCCGGCAGGCGGAACTGCATGGGAAAAATAGAAAAATGAAACACGACCCGACGGGAAATGCCCGGCGGGTCGTTGTTCGTTTTACAGGCGGAAGATCCGGCTCTCGGCGGGTCGTACACACTGCTGAGGGCCGGGAACGCGGCGAAGGTTGAAATATTCCTCCGCAGGTGATAAAGTCATGTTAAGACTAGATTTGCACTTCTTTGAACAGCGAGGAGCAGGAGACCATGTTTGACATTTTTGTTGATTCCGGGGCAAATATCCCGGCAGTGGAAGTGGAGAAATACGAGATCAACGTCATACCCTTCATCAACTATATTGACGGACGGCGAATTGAGGGATTTGAGAAAGGTCTGACACCGGAGGAGGAGCGCGCCAAAGGAAAAGAGTATTACGACGCGATTCGAGCCGGTGCTGAGGTCAGGACCTCCCTGATCAACACGGTCACATTCATCGAGAGCTTTGAGCCGACGCTGAAAGCCGGGAGGGATGTCCTTTATTTCTCGCTCAGCAAGAATATCAGCGGTACCTTCAACGCGGCCAAGCTGGCTGCCGAGGAGCTCCGCGAGACCTACCCGGACCGGGAAATCTGCCTCGTGGATTCGCTGAACGCCTCCCTGGCCCAGGGAATCCTGGCCATCTACGCCAGCGAGATGCGGGACAAGGGGATTCCCCTTGCTGAGATCGCGGATGTCCTGGAGGAGACGGCGCACAGCATGAACGGCACTTTCACTGTCGATGACCTCAAGTACCTGGCACGGACAGGGCGGATCTGGAACGCCACTGCCAAAGTCGGCAATCTGCTGAACATCAAGCCCATTCTGAAGGGGAACCGGGACGGATACATTGTGCAGTGCGGAATATGCCGCGGCAGGAAGAAGTCACTTAACACCCTGATCGACCACGTGTGCAACAATATAGTGGAGCCGGAAAAACAGATCATCGGTATCGCGCACGCGGATGCCTACGAGGACTCGCTTTACGTCATGAAAAAAATAACAGAGCGGGTCAGTGTGAGGCAGTTCATCAACACGTCCTATGACTACTGCACCGGGTCCCACGTGGGGCCGGATACCATCGCCCTTTTCTTCATAGGCTACGACAGAGAACTTCAGGGCAGGCTGGTGGATGAGAATCTGGCGGTAAAACGCATTTTCAATATGATCTGAGGATCATGAGAAGGGAGGATTTATGTACAGTATCGCTTTTGACATCGGCGGGACCCAGCTGAGGGCTGCCATCTTCGACGAGGAGCGGAGGATCGTGGACGTCTTCAAGACCTCCAATGACAGGACCCTGGGTGCGGAGAAGAACATGGACAAGCTGATCGACTTCGTCATGGGCAAGGGCTTTGACTACTGCGGTGTCGGAATCGCGAGCCCAGGACCGCTGGATCTGAAGAGGGGCATGATCCTCAATCCCCCCAACCTCTTTGGCTGGGATAATTTTGAGATCGTTAAGTACGTGGAAATGAAGACCGGCCTTCCGGCCGACGTCAACAATGACGGCAATCTCGCCGGCCTCGCCGAGGCGAGACTGGGCGACGGTGCGGGGTATGAATCGGTCATTTTCCTGGGGATGTCTACCGGTATGGGCGGCTCCTTCGTCTACAAGGGCAATCTGGTCAACGGCGTCCACTGCAATGCTGCGGAATTTTATAATGTGATTGTCTGTGACGACAAATACCACCACGGCAGCGCCAATCCCGGCTCCCTGAATGAGATCGCCGGCGGCGCAGCCATGGAGCGGATTGCCACGGAGCGCTATGGCTGTCCGATGACTGCGAAGAGCCTGTTCGAGAAGTACGCGGAAGGGGATGCCCTGGCCGCTGAGATCCTGGAGAACACCTCCGAGATGCTCGCCAGAGGTATCGCCAACATCTACTACATAATCGATCCGGATATTTATATCATCGGCGGCTCCATCGGACTCAGGAACCCCTGGTATGTGGACAAGGTCCTGGAGAAGGCCAAGGGATACATGACAGACCCGACCATCAAGGTGGCCATGGCAAAATTCGGCGACGATGCAGGCCTCTACGGGGCTGCTCTACTGGCCGAGGACGCGGCGAAAGCGGCAGGAAAGTAAAGAGGTGAGTCCTTTTTGACAGTCAGGGACGGTCC